>JAUXDR010000103.1 GCA_030618205.1 Deltaproteobacteria bacterium
ATCCACAATCCCCAGCATTACAGTCTTTTTTCCAGCAGCAGGCAGCATGGAGAGATCCAGATTACTCTTCTGTCCTTCTATGGATAATACGTCTATTGTGGAATCTCTAAGCCAGTCCAGAATATGACTGTAATATTCCGTTTTTGCCTTGTAATCGATTTCTCTTTTCTCCAAAGACTTGTGTGGGTATCCACGGCATATATGGACTATGTAAAGGGCGTCATTCTCATGACCGCTAAAGCACAACTGGAGCGCCTTAAGCCCCCACTTTCCGGCATGATCAAGATTCCTGAGAAGCACAGGGTCGTCAAACTGGATTACCTGACAACCGGAACTAAGAAGGTTTTCAACCTCATGTCGAATGGCCCCTGCATAATCCATTGCCATCTTCTCAATATCCCCTTTGTAGTATTCATCATAGAGACAGTCGATAGCAGTCGATGGACCAGGAAGATTTATTTTGGGTATTCCTTTAGCGTATCTTGCAGTGAATAGATAGTCATCGACCAGAAACGGGCCTTTATACGATATTTTACCCCCTACAACCGGGACCTCACGGATATACACACCCTCACGCATAGGCTTGCTTTTTGGATGTTCAAAGTCAATACCCCCAAGTCTTCTTAGAACATATAGGACATAATGGTCTCTCCCCTCTTCGCCATCGCTCATAAAATCAATGCCGGCAGAGTTTTGATCCGCCATCGCCATAATCGCTGCCCTGTCCACGCGTTCTTTGAATTCCGGCTCGCCTACACTTTGCCCGAACTCCAAAAAACTACGTCCACAGTCGTCCAACAATCTCCTTGTATCGCCAGGATATATGTAATCAGGCTTGGGATAGCTTCCCACTACGGCAGTCATGATTCTGCTCTGTCTTATCTTATCCCCTGACATCTCTGTAGACCTGACCCAAACAGTCATGACGGGGCATTTCGCCACCCTCGAGCTGATATTGTTAAAAGATCTCTTGGCGCTGATCGAGAAACATTTCTCTTAAGCGCATCTTATCTCGTTCGGACATGAGCATTCCTCCTCTGCAACGCAGACTTCTTGGTTATTGATCAATTACCCGGACTCTCCACCAAGTCTACCGAAACCAGTCTTGATACCCCTTTATCCTCCATAGTAACTCCATAAAGGACATCAGCAATCTCCATCACCTTCTGGTTATGAGTAATAAGCACTACTTGGGACTGCTCTGATATCTTTTTTATGAACCGGTTAAACCGTAGGGTATTGGCTTCATCAAGTGCGGCATCTACTTCATCCAGCAGGCAGAAAGGACCGGGCTTTATGAAATAGATGGCAAGAATCAGGGCCATTGCAGCCAATGCCTTCTCCCCTCCTGAAAGGAGATTCAGGTACTGGATTCTCTTTCCGGGAAGCTGTATCAAGTAGTCTATCCCGGAATCCAGTATATCGTCAGATGAGGTCAAACCCAGTTTGGCAGTCCCTCCTTCAAAGAGTAAAGGGAAGACCCTGGAAAGGCTCTCGTTCACTGAGTCCAGGGCCTCTTTAAACCGGGTCCTGCAGGTACGATTGATCCTGCCTATGGCCTGTTCGAGGTCTTCGATTGAGCTGATAAGGTCGTCTTTCTGGGAATTAAGATAGTTCCATCTATTCTCAAGCTCTTTGTATTCTTCAACAGCAGCAAGGTTCACAGACCCAAGGCGATCTACCTTGTGGGCTATATCACTGATCCGCTCCTTTGCCTCATCAGGAGAAAATGGAGAAATGCACCATTTATCACAGAATTCTTCTATGTCGGCCCGGTGGCGATCCCCGGCTGTTTTTTTCAGATATACAAGGCCCTGTTCCACTTCGGAAAGGACAAGCTCATTTTGATGGACCCGCTCTTCAATAGCCCTGAGCCGGGTCTGCAAATCATTGACCTTGCCTTGCAATCCGGCAACAGCCTGCCGGGTGTGATCGTATTTTGTTTCTGCCTCTTCCAGATGCCTTTTTTCAATCATGACCTTGTTCCGCTTGGCCTCAACCTTCAGCCGCACATCTTTAAGGGACCCGGCCCTGTTCTCAAGTTGGACTGCCAGGTTTTGCTTTTCTACCAGCATCGTTTCCAGATCCCGGACTATCTGGTTCTTTCGATCAACAAGCCTTCCAAGCTCTTGTTCCCTTTCCTGAAGCTGGGTCTGAACGCGGGCCATTTTTATTCTATATTCCTCAAGGGCCTTTCTCCTGCGGGAAAGCACCTGTTCCTGCTGTCTCAAGGCATCCTCACGGCCCTTTATCTGCCCCTCAGCTTCAATCCTGGCTGAAACGGCAACTTCAACAGCTTCTTCCAACCCTTCAAGGGACACCTCTACATCAAGTATTTCCTCTTCGGCCTCTTCAATCTCCAAATCTATGCGTTGTGACCTCTCTTTTTGAGCTTCAATTTCCATGAGTAAACTATCTACTTCCTGTTTATGACCAGCCAGGTCTTCAAGAATCCGGCTCTTTTTCTCATTAACTTCCTTGAGTTTGGTCTCAGCTTTTAAGAGTTCTTTGCTTATCTCATCTTCCTCACTACGGATCTGCATTGAAGATTCATGAAGTTCCTTTTCACGTACAGTTAATGTGGAAACCTCAGCCTTTCTTGCAAGTATCCCTGAAGATGCCTGGTCTTTGTCCCCAAAGACCAGTTCACCCCATGGAGTGAGGATCTCACCATCCAGGGTGATGTAAAAAAGGGCTTTATTGTCAGTATTGCGTATATTAAAAGCAGTCTTCAAATCCGGCGCCACCTTCCAATGGATCAGGATATCGGCCACGACCTTGTCAACAGGATGTCCGGCACTGACAAACTCAAGAAGGGTGCCATCCTTTTTTTCTTCCACCTTACAGCGGTCCTTGCCGGGTATAATCAGACTTGCTCTTCCCGCCGGCTGATCCTTAAGAAAGGACATGGCCCTATCACATGCCTCCATGTCAGGGACTATCAAAGCCTGAATTCCGTGTCCGAGGGCTATCTCTACCAGATGTTCCCGGCCCGGCTCTACTTCCAGAAAATCAGCAAGTACCCCCAATGTGGAAACATCGGAGCTGAGCAACTTGTTAGTGGCCCTGCTGAAGCCCTCACCCGATGCATCAATAGTCTTCAGTGCATTAAGTCTGGCTCTGCATGATGCCAGTTCCGAGTCTGCTTTATGCCTTTTTTCCACAGTGGCTGAAAGACGGCCTCTCAGATCAGAAACAGCACCTTCAAATTCTTTTTCATCATGAGACAAGGAATCCAATTCAGCCCGGGTTTCCTCTACCTTCTCCTCATGCCCTTTCAGATCACCTTGCAGACCCTTTACGTGCTCTGATATACCCTGCAGCTCATTCCGCCTCTGGTCCAGACGGCGCCTGAGTCTATCCTCCCGGTCTCTCAAGCCATTGCGCTTACTGTCCAGCCTCGCGTGCCTGGCTGCCGCATCTACGAGCTGCACCTTTACTGCCTCAAGAGACTCCCTCACCTGGTCCCTGGCTGCTTTTGATTCCTCTATCCATTTTTCCCTGTCGGATATCTCAACCAGGTATGATGACTCCTCTGTCTTGAGGGCCTTGATATCTTTCTGAAGCCCTTCACGGCTGCATTCTATCAATGCCCCTTTTTCCTCAAGCTCCAACAAGGTCTTCTCGGCAGATTGCAGCCTGTTTTCTTCCTTAATTAAGAGCTTTTCATGCTGCGAGGCCTCTTCCCTGAGCTTCTGAAGGCTGTCTTCCGCATCAGTCAGGCCCTTACGAATCGTGGCTAAAGCCTCTTCTGCCTCGAGGACTTCCAGTTCTAACCTCTCCTGATCTGCGATATTTTTAGAAAGCTCTGCCTGTACACCGGACAGGTCGGCAGAGAGACAATCTTTCTCTTTTTCCAGATCCGTCCTTCGTCCCAACTCGGCAAACCACACATGGGCAAGGAGTGCCTGATCCAGTCGGTCCTGCTCTTTTCGCAACTTCAGGTAGCGCTCGGTCCTCTTTGCCTGTCTGGAGAGGAATTTGCGTTGACGTTCCACCTCGACCAGAAGGTCTTCCAGCCTCTCAAGGTTTTGTTTTGTCTGAGCCATGCGGCGCTCGGCCTCGATGCGCTTGGCCCTGAACCTGGAAATACCCGCCACCTCCTCAATCAAGAGACGACGATCTCCCGGTACCATGTCTATAAAAGCACTAACCTGACCATGGTCTAAAATGGAGTAAGCCCTGGCACCAGCTCCTGTATCCATAAAGAGGTAATGGATGTCCTTCAGCCTGCAACTCTTGCCGTTAATACGATATTCAGTGTCTCCTGACCTGTAGATACGACGCATTATTTCGATCTCAGGGGTATTTTCATACCCCGGTGGGACAAAAGAACCTTTGTTTTCCACGACCAAACGGACCTCAGCCAGGTCTGTTCGCCTGTCATTATTTCCGTTGTAAAGTACGTCGTCCATTTTTTTGGCCCTGAGCATGCTGGGACTCTGCTCCCCCAGTACCCACCTGATGGCGTCAACAATGTTGGACTTGCCGCACCCATTGGGCCCGACTATGGCAATAACACCCTGCGTAAATGACAGTTTTGTGCGCGCAGGAAAGGATTTGAAGCCGAAAAGTGTCAGAGAATTAAGTCGCATGAGCTATCTGTACCTGATATCTTTCAGTCTTAGCTCGAGTTGCTTTCGCCCCTGCCATACATTAATACAAGGCATGCAGGCAAGCTCAAGCTCCTCCCATGGAAGGCCTACCTTATCTCCGTGTCCCCATCCCACCAGATCCACTTTTCCTCTCATGTACTCATTTTTCAAACCGGTCCGGGATGTGAGAGAAAGTTTCAAGTGGCCATTTCCAACAACTGTTGACCTGCAGACCGAGAAATCCCGAACTGCAAACAGAGGGGCTGGATAGCCAGCACCAAAGGGCTCCAGA
>JAUXDR010000067.1 GCA_030618205.1 Deltaproteobacteria bacterium
CTGGATAAGGGAGCTGTATGGAATATTCTTTTGATAGACATCGAATTTCCCTGAGGTAAAGTAGCCCCTGTGCTCCACGATCGGTTTCTGAAGTTCTTGAATCAAACGGGTTTTTCCAACACCCGGCAACCCTGAAATCAATAGGCAACTGAAAGAACCCTTAGCAGCTTTCTCATATTCCTCAAGGATAATTTCGGCCTCTTTATCGCGTCCCACCATTTTAGATATAAAGACAACTCGGCCGGGTCGATCATGAACCCCCAAGGGAAATTCACTGATTGAGCCCTTTGTTGAATATTCGTCCCGACAGTGCCTGAGGTCAGTTAGAAGCCCGGCAGTGCTCTGATAACGCTTTTCCGGCTGTTTGAGCATTAACTTGGTGACGATTTTACTCAAAACAGGCGGAATCTCAGGGTTCAGTTCGTGGACGGGCGGCGCTTCTTCAGCCAGATGGGAATGGATCAATTCCAAAGGGTCGGTAGATAAGAAGGGAAGTTGCCCGGTCAGCAGTTCATAAAAGGTAACCCCCAGGGAATAAAGATCAGTGGAAAAATGGACTCTATGGCTGATACGCCCGGTCTGTTCTGGAGAGGTATAGGCCAGGGTCCCAGCTACAAAAGAACGATCATAAATGAAATGACTCACGTCTCTCACATCAAGGGGGGTTATAAAATCGATTAACCGGATATCGAGGGTCTTGGGTTGAATCAATATATTGTGGGGTTTGACACCGCCATGAATAATCCCCGCTTCATGAACCTTATCCAGGGCCTTAACCAATCTGCAGGCTATGGTGAAAAAATCATTCAAGGTAATCTTGGTTTGTTTTCTGGCCCACTCATCGAGGGTTATACCTTCGAAATACTCCTGAGTGATAAATGCAGCATCCCCTTTCACCTCAAAAGATAAAGGCGTAATCAGGTGGATATCGTGTAAGATCCTGAGATGCTCGATTCTCTGTCTGAAGTGCCTTCTTTGACGTTCAGACACAGAGGCGGCGCTTAGAACCCTGAGAGCCAATGGACGATCAGGATTCTTTTTATGAAAGGCCTTATAAACAATGGATTGCGGGCCCTTACCCAACTTTTCAATGATTGTATAATTGGGAATTGTCCTCATTATTTGATCCATGTTCAATATCACCTCCTTGATCTCGGAGAGCTAAAGGCCGTCCGGCGAAGTAGATTCCGAAACTATCACAAACTTTATGGCATTGCCAATATCATATTGTCTGGTGCCCGAAAGACAGCAATTCCCACTACACATTAAATCGTATATCTACAATATCGCCATCCTGTACAAGGTAGTTTTTGCCTTCAAGCCTCACCTTCCCGGCCTTCTGGGCAGCGGAATGGTTGCCGCAGGCCATGAGATCATCGTAGGATACAACCTCTGCCCTGATAAAGCCCTTTTCCATGTCAGAATGGATAGCCCCGGCAGCCTGCTGAGCAGGGGTGTCCTGCCGGATTGGCCAGGCACGGACCTCATCTTTTCCTATTGTAAAGATAGAAATGAGGCCAAGGAGCTGATAAGATTCTTTGATTAAACGGAAAGTGGCGGGTTCTTCAAGGCCCAGATCTTCCCTGAAGAGTTCTGCTTCTTCAGGTGAGAGCTGGGTCAGTTCCATCTCAAGCCTCCCTTTAAGTTCTACAAGGACAATGGCATCGGGGAGCTTTAGCCCTGTAGTACCAAGCTCTACCTCATCTCCGGTGTTAAGGACCACAATACAGGGTTTTGCCGAGAGAAAGGCATAGCCCTTAAGAATCGGGGATTGAGCTATCTTTGGATATCCCCTTAAGGCCTCTCCCCTTTCCAGGATCTCTCCGGCCTTTTTAAGGAGTTCCTGTTCCTCGGGATTTCCTTTCCTGGCTTTAGTAATTGCTTTTTCCAATCTCTCAATCTTCTTTTCCAGGATGATAAGATCGGTGAGAATAAGCTCGGACTCCAAGGCTTCCAAATCCTTCTGTGGTCTGGGAGGCTCGCCGGGCCGATCGAAATTTCGAACCACATGAACCAGAGCGTCGACAGGATGAAGGAGTTTAAGGAGTTCATCCATTGAAGACTCCATACCCTCTCTGGCAGAGACAGTCCCACCTATATCCACATACTGCACCTGGGCATAGGTGGTCTTTTTGGGATTGTACATGGATGAGAGCCTGTCCAAACGGCTGTCCGGTACCTTGACTACCGCCAGGTTCGGGTCCTTTTTGCCCTTTTGGTAGGCAGAGACCTCTGCAACGCTTCCTGTGAGGGCGTTGAATATAGTGGTTTTACCAGAACCTGATATTCCGACTATTCCTATCTTCATGGATTATATCTTTGCATAATTGCCATCCATAATTCAACATTCAACATTCATAATTCAACATTTTTGCCAACAGGGAGTGGGGTCTCCCTTGATTTTATCCAAGGCATGTTTAAGCACTGGAAGTATCACCTCCATTCCTTGGGTCACGGCCAAAGGGCTGCCGGGCAGATTGATAATAAGTGTCTTGCCCCGCACTCCGGCAACCCCTCTTGAGAGCATGGCCCTTGGTGTGGAATCAAGGCCCTTGATGCGGATGGCCTCCGCGATCCCGGGAACCTCCCGCTCTATTACGGATTCTGTAGCTTCAGGTGTGATATCCCTGGGAAACAATCCCGTGCCACCTGTTGTAATTATGACATCTACAGAAGTTTTATCTATCCATGTGATCAATATGTCTCTGACATCTTGTACTTCGTCAGGGACTGTCTTGTGTAGGAGCACATTGTAACCATGCTGTTCGAGCAGGCGACGGATTACAGGGCCGGATTCATCTCTCCTGTCCCCCCTGGCAGCGCTGTCACTCACAGTGAGAACACCGGCAGTATACACTGGTTGTCCTTCTAAGCCTTTTCTTCTTTTGCCCGGGAAATGATCTTTTCAGTTAGATTCGGTGGCACTTCTTCGTAGTGAGATTGCTCCATGGTAAATGTTCCCCGGCCGGCGGTCATGGCATTAAGATCCAGCATATAGCGTTGTACCTCTGCCAGAGGAACAAGTGTTACAATGGCCTGTCCGCCTTGGCCTGGTTCCATGCCCATAACCTTGCCCCGTCTGCTGTTTATGTCACCGATTATATCTCCAACAGCGTCATCAGGCACGGTTATGGTAAGTTTCACAATGGGTTCGAGCAGGGTAGGCCTGGCCTCCAGCATGCCTTTCTTGAAACAATTAATGGATGCTATCTTGAAAGCTATTTCAGAGGAATCAACCTCGTGGGATTTACCGTCATAGAAGCGCACCTTTACATCAACAACCGGGTATCCGGCAAGTGGACCGGACCCTGTGGCCTCCCTTAGTCCCTTTTCCACTCCCGGAACGAAATTTCTTGGGACATTCATTCCCACAAGTGCCTCTTCAAACTCAAAACCCTTACCCCTTGGGCGTGGTGAGATGTCAAAGTGGACCTCTGCAAACTGCCCTGCTCCGCCGGACTGCTTTTTATGTCGATAAATAACGGCCTTTTTCGATGTCTTTATGGTTTCATGATAGGGAATACGCGGAATAGCAAGGTCCACCTGCACGCCGAATTTTCTTGCCATCTTTTCCACAGTGGCATCTATGTGAATCTGCCCGTTTCCTGAGAGCAGGAGTTCCTTTGTCTGTTGATCGCGCTTCACATCAATTGTGGGATCTTCCTCCTGGAGTCGTGCGAGGGACTGGGTTATCTTCTCCTCATCTCCTCGACTCTTGGGCTTGAGGGCATAAGTCAGGACCGGCGAGGGAAGAGCCACAAATGGATAGGTTACCGTATTCGCAGGATCACAAAGGGTGTCACCAGTGGCTGTTTCCTTTAGCTTTGCAATTGCTACTATCTCACCGGGTCCAGCCTCTTCCAAAGGCTTTTGTGCTTTACCTTCAAGGGCAAATATCTGACCATAACGCTCAGTTTTTTCTTTGTTGGAGTTATAGAGCGAGCTGTCAGGTTTTAGCGTGCCGGAATAGACCCGGATAATGGAAAGACGCCCTGTATAGGGATCTGTAAGGGTCTTAAAGACAAGGCCGGATATCGGGGCGTCAGGAGACGGATCGCGTGCTGTCTCATCCCCGCTTTTGGGATCAGTGCCGGAGACACCACCAAGCTCATCAGGCGAAGGCAGAAACCGTACAATTAGGTCAAGTAAGGTGCTCCCACCTATATTTTTTGTGGCGGAACAGCAGCACACCGGGATAAAACCGCCGCTCATTATGCCTTGTTTCAGGCCGGAAACGATCTCATCAGGAGTAAGTTCTTCGCCTTCTAAAAATTTTTCCAGCAACACATCATCAGATTCTGCGGCAAACTCGATCAAATTGCTCCTCGAATTTTCAACTTCATCCTGCAGATCAGCCGGGATATCAACAGGGTTGGCATTGCCGCTTCCATCATTACTGAACTCAAAGGCCTTCATTTGTATGAGATCTACAATACCCCTGAAATCCTCCTGTTCCCCCAGCGGCAGAGAAACCGGAACCAGCCTCAGGTCCAGGGCTTCCTTTATTGCATCCACGGCCTTTTGGAAGTCCGCTCTCTCTTTATCCATTTTGTTGACACACATAATGACAGGAAGGCCTGAGTCTTTGATAATGGACCATACCTTCTGTGTCTGTGGTTTTACCGGATTTACAGCATCTACCACGAACAATACATTGTCAGCCGTCCTGATGGCTGCCTTGGCTTCAGCGATGAAGTTATCATCCCCGGGTGCATCCATAAGGTAGACTTCGGCCTTTTTCCAGGTCAGGTGATGAAACGCTGTGCTAACGGACATGTTGCGTTTGATCTCTTCCGGCTCAAAGTCCAATACTGAGGATCCGTCATCGACCTTGCCCATGCGCGAAGTCGCCTTGGCAGTAAAAAGCATGGCCTCTGCCAGAGAAGTCTTGCCGCTCCCACTTTGGGCGACCAGAGCGAAATTTCTGATGTTGCTGACGTCCATAGATGCTAATCCCTTCCTTTTATAGATTTATGTTTTCCCAGTACCCCACCTCATATAGTCTTTCATAAGATAGGCAGACTCTTCCCGTTCGATTTTGACTGCACACACTTTGAATTCAGGTGTCTTAGCAATGGGGTCCAGGGCCCTGCTGGTCAAGATATTTGTCCTTGTCTCAGCAAAATTGAATGTCATGCACACAACACCGGCAGGAACAATTTCCGTTATTTTTGTCTTGGCCTTTATGCTCCCTCTCCTTGAGGTCACTTTTATGACTTCTCCGTCCTGGATCTCCAGAGAAGCAGCATCAGCCGGGTGTATCTCAACGTACTCCTCCTTCCGAAGCTCATCAAAGCCTTCTGCCTTATGCGTCATGACTGCGTGATAATGAAAGGCGCACCGCCTGGTGATAAGTACAAATGGATACTCATGGCTGGTAGTTTCTGCCGGAGGCCGATATGAAATGGGTGCGAATTTTGCGTGTCCACTCGGTGTGTTGAAGCGCTCACTGTAAAGATACGGCGTCCCTGGATGTTCGTGATCCGGGCAGGGCCATTGGAGCCCGGACTTTTCAATACGTTCATACGTGATGCCCCCGTAATTCGGGGTCAGGCCGCGCATTTCCTCAAAAATCTCTTGAGGGCTGCCAAAATCAAAACCTTTGGCCCCCATGCTTTTTGCAATGTCGCATATGATCATCCAGTCGGGACGTGAATTGCCTTTAGGCTCTATTGCTTTGCGGACCCGTTGTACCCGCCGCTCGGTGTTTGTAAAGGTCCCGTCTTTCTCGGCAAAACTGGCAGCCGGGAGCACAACATCTGCCAATCGCGCTGTCTCTGTGAGGAAGATATCTTGCACAACGAACAGTTCAAGGTGGGAAATAGCCTTTTCGATGAAAGCTGTGTCCGCATTCGTGACTACCGGATCTTCGCCCTTCAGATAGAGGGCCTTAATCTTGCCCTCACGGGCAGCTTCAAACATCTCGGTCAGTGTAAGCCCATTTGATGGACTGAGCTTACAATTCCATGCCTTTTCAAACTTTCTCCGCACCTTTTCATTTTCCACCTTTTGATAACCGGTGTATACGTTGGGAAGCGCCCCCATGTCACAGGCGCCCTGAACGTTATTCTGCCCCCTTAAGGGATTTACGCCTGTTGAGGGTATGCCGATATTACCTGTGAGTAGCGCCAGGTTGGCCAAGGCCCGCACATTATCCGTCCCGTGCGAGTGCTCGGTGATACCCAGGGTATACAGGATCGTAGCGGGTATATACGAGCCGAACATCCTGGCTGCTCTGGCTATGTCCTGTGCGGGAACACCGGTAATTT
>JAUXDR010000227.1 GCA_030618205.1 Deltaproteobacteria bacterium
AAATTGTATGAGAAATTCTTTGGGATTGACGATTTTAATTCCCATGTAGTTTTTAACCGATTTTAAATGTTTATCCCCTGAAATTATATGTGAGCATTCTAAGGCAACAGCGCATTCAATGAACATATTATCGTCTGGGTCTTCTTCGATTATTTTTAAGGAAGGAGTTGATGCTGAAAAGATAATGTTATGACCTTCTGAAAAAGTTTTTAATAATTCTTGAAGTTCACTTTCGTTTTGCAGCCCAAGCCTTTTAAGGACTTCAACATATTCATCAACAATCTCTCTTGATAGGCAGAGTTTTATTTCCCCTTCTTTCCATAAATCAATAATTTTTTTAGGGTTGCCGCCAAAAAATGATGAGATAAAAACATTTGTATCAATAACAACTTTTATCATTTTTCAGCTCTAACCTTTTGGATAATTGAATCAATGTCATCAGAGCCGAACCCTTGCTTCTTGATTTTTGTTCCTATTCGGCTCCATAGGTCATCAATATAGGAGCCAATGTCTCTATTTTTCACATAACTTTCGAGTAGTTCCCTTACAATTTCACTTACATTTTTCCCTTCAGCTTTGGCAAAATTGCTAACCTTATTTTTGAGGGTTGGATCAATGCGGACAATCATTTGTGTTGTCATATGATACCTCTTTGTATGATATATTATATTTACAATATATACAACGGGCAAGAAGAGGTCAAGCAAAATGAGAGGTCAAAAATATTTCTTTGCGGGCGATTGTCGAGGAAGCCCAAGCGCTTCTCCCCTGCACACAAGAATCCTAACCTGGCAGAACTCGTGCGCAGCAATTTCCTGAGATCCGCAGCTATCGATTCTGCAGTAGGTCTGCTGAAGGAAGAGATGCGCCTTGCGGGTTGTTTGATAATGGAAACTAGCTGAAATGTCGCCTCATATACCCCTCTAGCCGGTCATATGCCTCGTTCAGGATATCTTCAGGAGGAAGAAAGACCACACGGAAGTGCGGGGTCTCAGGCAGGGGGCCAAAGCCGCTGCCATGTACCACAACCACACCGGTCTCACGGATAAGGCCCTTTACGAATTCCTTGTCATCTACATCTTCCTCAATCCTGGGAAAGGCATAGAATGCCCCGTCAGGTCTCTGGCAGGATATGCCAGGAATCGCATTTAGCCTTTCGACTGTCAGGTCCCTGCGTCGAATCAGTTTTTCTGTCGTCTCTTTAATATGGATCTGGTTGCCGTTCAGGGCGGGTGGTATTGCAAACTGCTTTGGGTGCGAGGCGCAGAGCCTAGCCCTCACAAGCTTTTTCATGGCCTCGGTGTAATCCCCCACAAGCTCTGGAGCCCCGCTTACTATGGACCATCCGATACGGAAACCAGGGGCAAGATAACACTTTGAAAGGCCGTTAAATGTCACTATAGGGAGCTCTTTGTCCAGTGAGGCTGTACTGATGTGGTGCTGGCCGTTCAGGATGAGTTTGTCGTATATCTCGTCGCTGAGAATTACCAGGTTATAACGCCTTGCAAGTTCTATCACCTGGCGCAGGGTATCCTCACTGTACACTGCACCTGTAGGATTATTGGGGTTTATGATCACAATTGCCCGAGTGTTTTCATCTATCTGTTTCTCTATGTGATCAATATCCGGTTGCCAGCCATTGTCTTCGTCCAGCAAATAAGGCCTGGCCTCACCGATCAGACGGCTGAGAAGCGCATTGTAAAGGGGATAGCCTGGTGATGGAACGAGCACATTTTCGCCCTTATTCACCAGGGCGGAGAGTGCAAAATCAATGGCCTCACTGGCGCCCGTGGTAATTAGTATCTCATGCGGCTCTATACCGCTTCCCACTGCCTCCTGCCTCACGGCCTCAATGGCCTCCGGCACCCCCTCAGAGGCGGAATACCCGGTGTAATTATCCAGCATTGCCTTGTAGGTGGCATCTATAAGGTGTCTGGGTGTGTGAAAATCAAAGAGCACAGGATCACCTATGTTAAGATAAAAAAGATCGCCGCCGACGGCCTTTCTCTTATCAGCGACCAGCACGATATCCCTTATGGCATAAGCAATATGCTCTGTCCGTCTTGAAGGGTTGATTTTCTTAAGTGTACTCATATCGATTTATACCTCAATGAAGACTCAACAGACTTAACAATCATCCCAATGAATTCACCCAATCCCCCTTGTTGTCAACTTAAATTTTACCCCAACCCCACACAAACAACCCAATCCCTCAATCCCTCAATCACCAAATCACCCAATTCTATGATGGTCCCTCCCAAGATAAAAATTCAGCCATGAGGATGTGTTGTAAAGGGCCCAGTCTCGTGGAGGAATCCGGGGACCAGCCAGTTTTTCCTGTTTACCAAGGCTCTGGAGTCGTTCATATACCTTTACGTAAAAGCACTGTTGCCTTCCAGGCCAGACCTCGCACCAGCCATCTCTGCTACCTCCACAAGGGCCGTTCAGAAGGAACTTGGAACACTGGGACTGGGGACATAAAAATCCCATTTCCCCCAAGGCACAATCTCCACAGCGCCGGCAGTCATAGAGCCATTCTTTTAGCCAGTATTCAAAAGACGTAAAATGCCTTTTTGAAGATGAACCATCAATCCATCCGG
>JAUXDR010000159.1 GCA_030618205.1 Deltaproteobacteria bacterium
GCAGGCACGTCTCCTGAAAATTTTATGGCCCTTTATAACCTTGGTGGGGTCTTTTTCCAGAAAGGAGACCTCAGAAGTGCTGAAAAGGTTCTGAAAAAGGCCTGTGCACTGAAACCAGGCGATATACGCTTAGCAGGCCGTATGGCCGAAGTGCTTATTGAATCGAACCGGGCAAAAGAGGCCCTGGATGTTCTCAGTCCTTTTGTAGATAGACATGACCAACCAGTACCAGGGGTTATTTTTCGAATACTCGGCAAGGTCTACAGGGTCCTTAATCGATGGCAGGAAGCCAAGACATCATGGCAGCAGGCTATCAAAATCAACCATGAAGATTCGGAGTCCATGGCACTTCTGGCTCTTGGATACCTTGAAGAGACACATGACTGGAAGACAGCAGCAAAGCTCGGACGACAGGCAGAGGCATTAGGGACAAAATCCAAACAAATCCGCACTATCCTCTGCCGACTTAACAGGAAATTGAATTCCGTTAATGATCAAAATTAACCCTGGCTCCCAAATCAGACCCTTGACAAGGGAAAAACCAACGTGTTAACAAACTTTATCACGAGTAAGTTGATAAGCCATTTCATAATTACTTAATGTCCTTAGATGCTCCTTAGCCTGAATTTCTTTTCAGGTATGGCGATTTCTATGGTAGGGTGATTTTTTAGGGTCTTAATTCGTCACATCTAAAATACTTATATGGGAGATATTGCCAATGAAAGAAGTCAGACTTCATGGCCGCGGCGGGCAGGGAGCTGTTACCTCAGCTGAGCTCGTGGCAACTGCAGGCATAGATGAAGGAAAATACGCGCAAGCCTTTCCCAGCTTCGGTCCGGAAAGGAGGGGTGCCCCTGTTACAGCTTTTGTAAGGGTGAGTGACTCCCCAATACGGACCAGGGAAAAGGTCTACTGCCCGGACATAGTGATAGTACTGGACTCAGCGCTTCCTTCTTTGGTAAAGGTCTCAGAGGGGTTGCATGAAGACGGAATTGTTATCCTGAATACCAATAGGAAGGAGTCGGAGGTCAGGGAGACCTTTGGCCTGGATAGCAAACTTGCCATGGTAGATGCCAATACCATAGCCAGAGAAGTCCTGGGACTGCCCATTACCAATACCACGATGCTCGGGGCCCTTTTAAAAGCTACCGGCATTGTAGGGACAGAGGCCATGGAAGACGCATTGGACCGCCGGTTTGGGCGGCTTTCTGAGAAAAACAAGGCTGCGATGCGCAGGGCATTTGAAGAGACAATAGTCACTGGATGATGCCGAAGATATTACCAACCCCATAACATCTTATAATAAAGTGAAGGAGTAACAAAATGGCCAATACTGATGCCATTATAGGTTGGAAGACAATAACCTTTGGGTGTCACGTGATGGAGCCGGGTAGCTCGGTCAAATTCAGGACGGGCGATTGGCGATCTCAAAGGCCGGTCATTGACAATGAAAAGTGCATCAAGTGTGGTATTTGCTGGATATATTGTCCTGACATGGCCTGCATCCAAACTGAAGACGGCTTCTTTGAGATAGACTTGGAGTACTGTAAAGGTTGTGGCATCTGCGCCCACGAGTGCCCCAAAGATGCCATAACAATAGTCCCGGAGGAGGGATGATCATGGCCAAACGCGTGGGAATTGAAGTATCAATTGCACTAGCTGAGGCGGTAAAGCTGGCGAATGTAGATGTGATCCCTGCTTATCCCATTACCCCTCAGACCCATATTGTGGAACACCTTTCGGAAGTAGTAGCAAATGGAGAAGTCGACGCTGAATTCGTCCTGGTAGAATCTGAACATGGAGCCATGAGCTGTTGCTGCGGTTCTTCAGCAGCCGGGGCCAGGACATTTACATCATCCAGCGCACAGGGCCTCTTGCTGATGAGCGAGATCCTCTTCATTCCCGGTCCAATGAGGTTTCCCATAGTGATGGCTGTAGTGAACCGTGCATTGTCTGCACCCATCAGTATCTGGAACGACCACCAGGACATAATGAGCCAGAGGGATATCGGCTGGATCCAGACCTTTGCGGACACCGGCCAGGAGGCCTTTGATCTTATGCTTCATGCCTTCAGGGTGGCTGAAGACAGACGTGTGTCCTTACCCATGATCGTAAACATTGACGGCTTCACCCTGAGTCACGTTGTCGAGGCTGTAGAGCTCTTGAGCCAGGAAGAGGTGGATCAATATCTTCCTCCCTTCAAGCCCCGCTACCGCCTGGATCCCAGAAAGCCCATCACCATGGGTCCTGTAGGTATTCCAGAGATATATTCAGAGGCAAAGGTCGCGCACAATGAAGCCCTTAAGGCGTCCAAGAAGGTGATACTCCAGGGATGGAAGGAATTTGCCGACCTTTTCGGGCGTCAGTACAATCCTATTGAGACTTACCGCTCTGAAGATGCCGAAGTTTTGCTGGTCACAATGGGCAGCATTTCAGAAACAGCCATGACCGCAATAGACACCATGCGGGATAAAGGGCAAAAGGCAGGGCTGGTAAAGATCCGTCTATGGCGTCCATTCCCCGGACCGGAATTTCGGAAGGCCGCCGGAAAGGCAAAAATGCTGGCCGTAGTGGATCGCTGTCTGCCCCCTGGCGCAATCTGCGGCCCGGTGGGTGCTGAGCTCAGGTCTCTTTTCTACAAGGTGCCTGGAGCTCCTAAAATTTTCAACTTCATTGCCGGGCTTGGTGGACGGGATGTAACTGTTGAGCGGTTTGAAGAAATGGTCGACAAGGCTACAGCATTTGCCAAGAAACGTCCAAAGGAACTGTACGAAGTGATCGGAGTGCGTGAAAAATGATACCTGAATTCGAAAAATTTAAACGATTTAAGGCGAAAAACCTCCCCAAGGAAGAGCTGCTTGCACCGGGCCACAGGGCGTGTCAAGGCTGTGGTGAAGTCCTGGCCCTTAGAATGGCTATGAAGGCCTTGGGAAAAAATGTGATTGTCTGTATGGCCACAGGGTGTATGGAGATCATTACTACTCCGTATCCACAGACTGCCTGGAAAGTGCCATGGATCCACATTGCTTTTGAGAATCCGGCATCCGTGGCATCGGGCATAGAATCTGCCATGAAGGTCCTGAGACGCAAGGGCAAGATCTCTAAGAAACACGTAGACATACTGGCAGTGGGAGGAGACGGCGCAACAAGTGATATAGGTCTTGGCTGGATCTCCGGTGCCTTTGAGCGAGGCCACGACTTCACTTATATATGCTTAGACAACGAGGCATACATGAACACGGGAGTTCAGCGCTCCAGTTGTACTCCATACGGGGCCATGACAACCACCAGCCCTCCAGGCGAAAAGAGCATTGGCCAGGTCACCTGGAAAAAGAACGTGCCAGCAATAGCAGTGGCCCATAACATCCCCTATGTAGCTACGGCTTCGCCTGCATATTTCCTGGACCTGATGAATAAAGTAAAAAAGGCGGCCCTGGTCAAAGGACCTGCTTACATACACATATACTCACCATGTCCAACAGGTTGGGGATCGGCACCTGAGCGCTCAATCGAGTTTGCCAAGCTGGTGGTGGAGACAAGGGTCTTCCCCTTGTATGAAGTTATCGAAGGACGCTACATCATGAGCCGCAAGATAACAAAACCCAAGCCTGTTCA
>JAUXDR010000225.1 GCA_030618205.1 Deltaproteobacteria bacterium
TAGTCAGGTACGTCTCCGGGTACAGAGGTGGAGTCCTTGGTGTCATGGCCGGATATGGCGTTCAACAGCAGGGCGCAATCAGTAACGTCCCTTGAAATGGGTCCTATCTGGTCAAGTGAGGAGGCAAAGGCCACAAGACCGAACCTCGATACTGTGCCGTATGTAGGCTTCAGACCTACAACACCACAGTATGAGGCAGGCTGACGTATCGATCCGCCTGTATCCGAGCCCAGTGAACCTGCACAGGCCCTGGCTGCAACAGATGCTGCTGAACCACCGCTTGATCCACCAGGGATTCGTTCAAGGTCCCAGGGATTGTGAGTAGGATGATAGGCAGAGTTCTCCGTGGATGACCCCATGGCAAACTCATCCATATTTAATTTGCCCAGTATTACCGCCCCATGGGCCTCGAGTTTTTCCATTACTGTGGCATTATAGGGTGGTACAAAGTTTTCAAGTATTTTAGATCCACAGGTGGTCCTAACCCCTCTGGTACAGATAACATCCTTAATACCCATAGGAATTCCCGTAAGAGGAGTAATGTCGTCTGCTTTTTTAAGGCGTCTGTCCGCCTCTTCTGCCTGGGTCAGCGCTTTGTCGGCAGTCACTGTCAGATAGGCCCTGATTTTTGGATCAACTTCACCTATCCTATCCAGATAGGCCCTTGTGACCTCAACTGCGGAAACCTCTCTCCTGCTGAGGATGTCGTGGAGCTCATGTATGCTCAGATCAATCAGACTTGGCATCTTGTACTTCCTTAATCAGATAATTTTTGGCACCACAAATCCCCCCTTTTCCCGTTCAGGTGCGTTGGAGAGAGTTTTTTCAACCGGCAAGGAGGGCTTTACTTCGTCCTTTCTAAAGGCATTAGTAAGTTCCAGTGCATGGGTAGTGGGCTCAACCCGGCTGGTATCCAGTTCTTCTAATTTGCTTATATATCCTAGTATGTCATTTAGTTGTCTGTTGAAGTTTTCAATTTCAGACGGATTAAAGCTGAGCCGGGCCAATTGGGCCACATGTTCAATTTCAGAGGTAGTTATCTTCACGAACGCAGAATCTCCTTTGTAATTACTCAGGTATTTAGTAATGCATCTACATCTTCGTATTTTTTCCAATTTCAAGTTTCCAATTTCCCTGCCAAATTTCCCTGCCCATTGCGGCTTCAGGAGCAGATTGACCATGTGCTATAATAAGGCAAGTAAAAAAAATCGATAAAAAAATTAAAGTCGATCAAATATTTTTCCGATAAATTAAATACCTCCTTAGAATGGCTTTCCAAAGCCCTTCTTCTCCTCTTATGGGGCCTTGGCTTAAACCCGCCGGGGCCTCCTTTTTTTGATCATACAACATGACACATAGTGCAATGTGCATTAAACCCGCCAATACACGGTCTTGCCTTTTCGGCCAAGCCGTCTGATTGCTATCCATATGCCAGAGGGATCGTTCGTCCATCCAGCCCATTTCTTGTTGCACTCAACGGGCATTGGTGCCTAGTCTCCCCAGCAATTATGACATCCCCCCATGTGCTGTTTTCATGGGCATAGTACCGTTGTTTGTGGGGCCCGTGTACATACTCGGATAAGATCCTCTGTCATAGAATGCCGCGATCATGGACGCAGAAGTCGCAGAACATCCAAAAGACCAAAGGTAACCCTAACCATCTGAACCCGTGAACGGTTATGACAAATGATAAGGAGAATTGAGTTACCACAATGTTTTCACCCTGTATTTCATGATAAACTTGTCTCTCGTAAGAATGGTTACATTCTCTACTCTGGCCTGTGCGACCAAAATCCTGTCAAAAGGATCTTTGTGAAACTCCTCAAGCTTTGCTATTTCCAAAGTATGGGGAACCGTAATTCCCAACGGCATAAAATCATTGATATCTACACTCTTGATTATAAAATTTTCTATACTTCCAGTTTTTTTTATTTCCTTTATTTTCCCAAGGCTGGATTTTATCACAATTTCCCACGCTGAAGCGGCGCTGAGATAAACAAGATTGTTCCGATTCAAAATGACATCTTTAACCTCTATGGATAATTTTTCAGGGGCAACCATGGCCCATAAAAAGGTATGTGTGTCAAACAAATACTTCATCTGTAAAACTCTTCAACAACCTCATCCGGCAAAGGCTCTTCTATATCATCAGAAACGTAGATCCTTCCTTTGAACAATCCAAGGACCCTTTCGCCCCCCTTCTTTTTTAAAGGAACCAGCTTTGCCACAGGTTCTCCTTTTTTTGCAATAATGATTTCTTCTCCTAGAAGAACCCTTTTTAAAAGCCTCGAAAGATCTTTCTTGGCCTCATAGATGTTTATTTGTGCTAGCATTTAAATGATCCCAACATAGTATTTACTTTTATCGTATCAGTTGATCAAGTGATTGGTCAACTGAAATCACGTCAAATCCGTTTGGCTATAGCAGATGCTATCTGTAATCGTATTATTCACAATGCTCATAGAATAGAGCTGGAAGGAGATTCTGTAAGAAAAATTTACGCAAATAATTGACGCAAACCTGCCACCTTGGTATTGCTGTCAACAAGGGAATTGGATGAAGGTATAAGTGGTAAAGTTATTTCCGGAATAGGTGGCAGTTTTCGCCGGAATCCGCA
>JAUXDR010000208.1 GCA_030618205.1 Deltaproteobacteria bacterium
TATTCAGACTCGGAAATAATCAATCCTGCCATAAACGCTCCCAGGGCAAGGGAGAGCCCTGCGCTGGAAGTCATCCACGCAACCGAGAGGCATATGACTATTATGCACACCATAAAAAGTTCCTGGCTGCGCGTCCGGGCTATTTGATACAATAGACGCGGGACAATCCACTTTGCACTGACAATTACAAAACCGATAATGGCAATTCCTTTCACCGTTATAATGAAAAAAAACTCTCCTGATCTACCCGCCGCTCCAGCCAGAAGAGGCGTGAGAAGAATCATCGGCACGATAATGACATCCTGGAAGATCAAAATGCCAAGATCTGTTCGTCCATGGGGGCTGTCAACCTCAGCCCTTTCCTGAAGGAGTTTCAGCACAATTGCCGTGCTCGAAAGTGATATAAGAAAGCCTATGAAGATCGATTCGCCAACTGGCTGACCCAGGCGGTTAACCACAAAAAAAGTTGCCAAAATGGTAAGCAATACCTGTATTGATCCTCCCAGGAGTACTGTTTTCCTGATTCGCAGCAGCTTTTCGAGGGAGAACTCGATTCCGATTGTGAAAAGCAGCAACACAATGCCGACTTCGGCCAGAATTTCAACCTCATGGACCGCCCTTATCAGTCCCAGACCGTAAGGCCCAGCTATTATTCCTGTAACGAGGAATCCAACAATGGCCGGAACCCTGAGCCGATGACAGACAAAGAGGACAGCGACAGACAAACCGAAAATGATGACGATGTCATTTAGCAGCGGTATTTCCATTATCCTGAAGCCTCAACTGTATAAAAAAACGGGCCTCTTTCATATCAGGACTTCTCCGTTTTTAATTTACGACCAAACTGACAGCCATCCCTTTCTTCTAATTTTTATATTATATCATAAAGCATGAATCCGTCCTACTTGAAGGGGGAAGGATGATAGAGGCACGCGCAGAAGTCCTTTGTGGTTCAGCCTGGCAGAAAAAAACATAAAAAATGTAAAGGGATTACCAGAATCGAAACAGATGGAAATCCTTGACTTTGCAGAATACTTACACGCAAAAACTGAAAGAGAAGAAAAAAGGGAGTGGACGGACTTTTCGCTTGCATCAGCAATGCGGGGAATGGAAAAGGAAAAGTCATCCTGATGCCGGTGTCACTTGACCGGAGCTTCAGACATGTGTATTTTATATGTATCAGGAGGTGTACCATAGAGAACAAACATTGTACTTGATGACACCCTTGTGCAGGAGGCATTGAAGCTTAGCGGCGCCAAAACAAAGAGGGAGATCATTTCCCTTGTCTTGAAGAAATTTGTCGGAAACCGGAGGCGCCGGAATCTGCTTGACTTGGCCGGCAAGATTCAATTTCGAGAAAATTATGATTACAAGGCGCTGCGGGAAGGGAAATGATCCTTGTCAATACGTCTGTTCTCATTGACTTGTTCAAAGGCAGAGAGAATGAGATCACCTGCCGGTTCCGTAGCTATATCATTGGGCGCTCTCTGTTTTTTTGTTAAGGAGGTTAGGATTATGACAAGTAGATATAAATGTGTCTTCTTTACTATTTCACTATTGTTCATCGCTGTGGCGATCTCTCCACCTTGGGGCCACGCCGGGATGAGGGTGGATCAGGATGGTATGAGCGGAAAGGATAATATGGATGCCATGGGCGGTAAGAGCATATTCGACGGAATTCCGACGACTGCGGAATGCCGGATATGCCACGACGACCTGGATCGATTTCCTATGCTGGAGGATACCAATGCTCGCCTGCATCACAATCTGATTGGTACGGTGATTCCAGGGCTGGACGAATCGACAGCCCCTGACGCTCCTGGCGCTGTGCCGGGCGAGGATTATGGATGCCTGTCATGTCATGATATAAATTTTATTAGTGATTACAAGGATTGTCTGCAGTGCCATCCGGTGTGGATAGTTACCGGGCCTCCAGGGCGTGGAGACAATGTTCATCATTATACGTTTGAGCACAGCAATTGCGGCATTTGTCACAGCGATTGAATGGGTGGCCGTTCGGATTCCCGCAAAGCTGCGATTAATCTGCATCATTATAATTCCTACTTTTTGGTAATGTTCCCCTAAAAAATACTCATGCGTCAGGGCTGACCGGATGCATCCCACCTATTCCGCCTTATTTTCTCCGCACAACCCTTTCCAGGTTATCAAACTAAGGTTGTCTGGAGACGAAGGGAAGCTGGCGGCAACTGGTACTACTCGGAAAAGTACGATCAAGAAGGCTGGCTGTGTTCGGCACTGTTCAAGTATTTTAGACGAGCACCCAAAGATATCTACGTAAAGGTGGAGGCAAAGTAGCCTCCAGACCACTGGACGCATGGACTTCGTGTTCCGCGTCGCTTCACACGAATTCGGCATGAAGAACATTCCTGCAACAGCCTGCGCGCTTTTGGCGCTTGGCATCGCAGATCCTTATGCCGGGCGTTGGGCAAATAGAAAGGAGACAAAAGATAAACTGTGTTAATCTAGTAACTTATTGTGCGTAAAGAGCACACACAATCGACATTAGAAAAGTGCTCGATAGTCCACATTTCGTGGATTTCACGTAGTTTCCTACTAAATCAATAGTAAAATAAGCGTAACCTAGGTAAATTTGCGACTTGATATGCGGGCGCTCCGCGCCCGCATATCCGTAGCCCTGTCTGAACAGATCACCGAAAATACACCTTCCTCTCCTCAGACAGCTAAAAAGCCAGATCGGTTTTCCATACCTCCCATACCTTACCCACCAGATCAGGGCCTGGTTTGAGGGTAGGCCTTCCGGGCTGCCAACCCGATGGGGTGGCCTCTGCACCCTTTGTCTTTCTGACCAGTTGAAATGCCTGGATCTGTCGAAG
>JAUXDR010000069.1 GCA_030618205.1 Deltaproteobacteria bacterium
ATATGCTCTTTCCTTGGGACCAGCCTGGCCACCAGGGCAGCCATTATCTCCACTGAGGCGCATACCGTGTCAACCGTGTCAAAAAGTGCCTCTTTGTCTTCCTGGAGGTCCCTGTTGTAAGCAAGGGGAAGGCCTTTGATAATAGTAAGAATAGACATCAGGTGGCCATAGACCCTGCCGGTCTTTCCGCGCACCAGTTCGGGTACATCGGGATTCTTTTTCTGGGGCATAATGCTTGAGCCGGTACAGAAGCGGTCAGGCAGATCCACAAAGCTGAACTCTGCAGAGGTCCACAGAATCAGTTCTTCAGACAGCCTGCTCAAATGGGCCATTGCAATGCTTGCAGTTGCCAGAAACTCGATAATAAAGTCCCGGTCGCTTACAGCGTCCAGGCTGTTAGCAGTAATGCCGTGGAAGCCCAGCTCCTCAGCCACGTATTTCCTGTCTATTGGGAAGCCGGTTCCGGCCAGGGCCGCACTTCCAAGGGGACAAATATTTACCCTCTTTCTGCAGTCTTGGAGCCTATCCCGGTCACGCCTGAACATTTCAAAATAGGCCAGCATGTGATGTGGCCAAAGAACAGGCTGTGCCCTCTGGAGATGGGTGTAGCCAGGGAGTATCAGGTCCTCGTGGGCCCTTGCCTGGTGCAAAAGCGCTTCCTGCAGCAATGAAAGGAGGCCATCCAGGCGATCGATTTCTTCTCTCAGGTAGAGTCTGGTGTCTGCAGTAACCTGATCATTACGGCTTCTGGCTGTGTGAAGCCTTTTCCCGGCCTCTCCGATGCGCTCAACCAGGGCTTGCTCGATGTTCATATGTACATCCTCAAGCTCGTGGCTCCAGACAAAGTCTCCGGACGCGATTTCCTCCTCTATCTCGCCAAGGCCCTTAATTATGGCATCTGCGTCTTTATCTGAGATAATCCCCTGTCTTGCCAGCATGCGGGCGTGGACCTTGCTGCCTGCTATGTCCTGGCGATACAGTCTGCGGTCATAGTGGACAGAAGCTGAAAACTCCTCCAGCATTTTTTCAGTGGCCTCCTGGAATCTACCGCCCCAAGGTTTTTCCAAGGCCTTTTTGCCCTCATTCATAGTCTAATATCCAAAAATGCCTTTGCTCTTTTAATTTGTTCGACGTTCGACGTTGGATGTTCGATGTTCGTCTTTTGCCTCTTTGCATCTTTTTCAGGGTAATTACTTGTTATCGCTAAGGCAACCAAGATCTTTCAAAATAAGTATATGAATCTCAAAATCCTCACAAATCCCTCAACCCCTCAATCCCTCAGTCACTCAATTCACACTTTTCTATCCTTTTCTCATTCTCCTTATGATATAGTAAATTACTATATACCATATTATTTCCAGCCAGGTCCACAAACGGTTCTGTGATTTCGTCTATGAAAGCAATGGCCTGAGAGATACCAATGTATTACTGGATCGTCGTCTTCAAAAAAATAAGAAAATGTAGGCACGAAAACAGGGAAATTATCAGTGCGCTCATTTTGTTTTGCATTGCACTGACGTTGCTGAACGCTGTCATGATATTCAAAGAGGGCCTTGATCCGTTTTCTTCCCTTTACTTTAGCTTTGTAACCGCAACGACTGTCGGTTACGGGGATATTTCACCCGCAACAACGATCGGCAAAATTAGCTCAGTAATTTATATGCTTGTCTCTATTGGTGCCCTGGGTACTGCTATCGGGGTCATTACCACAAAAGCATTTGATTTTTTAACAAGAAAAAAGAAGGGATTGACAGTGATTAAAGACAAAGTGGATTTGATTATAATCGGTTATCCAAACGAGGCCAAGGTTTGTAAGATTGTTCAGGAATTTCGTCAAGATCCGCGTTTCAGGACGTCTGTAATCGTTGTTGTGACAAACCGTCTTGAGGAACGGCCGACCTGGATGGCAGAGGAGATGGTCTTTTTCGTCAAGGGGTTGGGTTCAAAAAAAGAAGTCCTTGAGCAAGCAAACGTCCGGTCCGCACGCCATGTTCTTGTGCTTGCCAATGATCCCTTTGATGAGGTGTCTGATGAATTCTCATCATCAGCTGTCATTATGAGCGAACGCCTGAATCCTGATGCATATACTATTGCTGAAAAGGTCCGGGAAGACAGCTACTTGTTTGAAATAGCGGAGTGTGACCGTGTTGTTTCGGTTTCAAGGGCAGGAGAGCTTGTCCAGGAGCTTCAGGACCCTGGTGCAATTGAATTTGCTGAATGTATTTTCTCCAATCAGAGCAAAGGTAATCAGTACAATATTGAGATAGACAAAGATATAAGTTGGGGAGAGGTTGTCTTAGACCTTCTTGATAAGGGCGCAACTGCTATTGGTTACAGGAATTCAGGCGAATCCGGATTCAATTTTATACCCAAAAAGGATGATGCGATAAAGGCGGGCGCAACTGTAAAATATATCGCAAAAGATCCATTGAAATGAACCTCAGTAGGCTTTCGCAGGGTTTCAACCGCGGGCAAATTGCAATCAAGTCGGCATTTGCACCGGTTCCGCCATTTCCCCCATGGGATATGAGCCCAACCAGTCCAGAAAGGTGCAGCCTTTTCTGATGGCCTTGATTCCTTCCTGTACGGTCGGCTCTTCTATGTGGCCTGCAATATCTACATAGAACAGGTATCTCCAGGGCTCGTTTTTCACCGGCCTGGACTGTATTTTGGTGAGGTTTATCCCAAGTTTTGCCAAGGGCTCAAGTAACTTGAACAGTGAACCCGGGCGGTCCTCAAGGCTTAATAGCAGGGAGGTCTTGTCTTTCCCGCTTGGCTTGGGACACTCATTGCCGAGAACCAGGAACCGGGTGGTGTTTCCTGCAAAGTCCTCGATGTGTTTGGCAACTGTCTGAAGGTTGTATGTGCGGGCTGCCAAGGGGCTTGCAATGGCCGCCACGGAAGAATCAACCGCTGCCCACCGGGCTGCCTGGGCAGTGCTGACCACCTCTTCTGTCGGGACTGCCCGCATGTTACGTTGCAGCCATCCTCTGCACTGGGCCAGGGCATGGGGATGAGAAAGTACGCGGCGGATCTTGTCTATCCTGCCGCTCTGACTGATGAGATCATGAGAAATAGGCAAATAAACCTCGCCGCATACCTTGACCTTAAAATCGCAGAGCCCGTCCAGGGTCAGGGCTACGGTCCCCTCCACTGAATTTTCTACCGGCACCACCCCATAGTCAGTACGTCTACGTTCTACTTCTTCAAATACCTCGGTAATGTTCCCCAGGGGAACAAACTCAGGGGCATGGCCGAAGAACCGGGCTGCTGCCATGTGGGTAAAGGTTGTCTCAGGGCCGAGATATCCCAGCCTGGCCGGACGCTGGGCGTTCCTGCAGGCAGATATGATCTCACCGAATATGACCCTTATGCCTTCAGGGGGAAATTTTTTGGCATTTTGCTTCAAAATGTGCCGAATGACTTCCCGCTCGCGGGAAAGATCAAGGGGCTCCCGGGAGGATTCCGCCTTAGTCCGGCCGATTTCCTCCGCCACCTCCAGGCGTTCCTGGAGCAGGCGTACAAGCTCAACGTCTATTTTATCAATTCGCTGTCTGAGGCGTTTAAGTTCTTTATACTGACTGTCATCCATTATTTGGACCGATCATCTCTCTGATGGCAATTAGTTCATGCCGGATTTCCTTGAGCAACTTATTGGTCCTGTCTCCGGCATCCTTCATCTTTTGTTCTTCTGTGATCCGCCTCCTGGCACCGGCTATAGTAAATCCTTCATCGTAAAGAAGAGTTTTTATACGCCTTATAAAATCTATATCTTCAATCCTGTAAAGACGTTGTTTTGCAACTCTGTGGGTATGGATTTGCCGAAATTCGCCTTCCCAGTAGCGAAGCACATGAGGTTCAACCCCGATCAGCTCACTTACCTCACCTATCCGGTAGTATTTCTTCCCCTGTCCTGGCATTTACGATCCTCTTAAGTAACCGGCTGGGGCGGAAAGCCACTGTGCGCTGGGCGGGAATAATAATCAGCTCCCCATTAACAGGGCTGGTCCCTCTGCGTGCTGACTTTTGCACGCTGCGCAGGGTACCAAACCTCACAATCTTCACCAGATCGCCATTGATCAGTGATGCCTTGATCTGGCTGAAGATCTCATTGACCAGTTGCAGGCTGACACGCAAGGAATAGCCAAGTTCATTGCTTACTGTCTCCGCGATTTCCCGCTTGGTCAAGGCCCCCATCAGTCCCTCAGCTTTGTCTTATAGAATTGAAGAACAGAGCGGACCATTGGATCATGGACTTCTGAGACCTCATGGTCTGAGAGTGTATGATCCAAAGCCCTGTATGTAAAGCGCATGCCTATGCTCTTTGAGCCTTCTGGAACAGGTTTTCCCCTGTAAATATCAAAGATCCGCACTTCTTCAAGAAAATCCGGGGCCTGTCCGGAAATATATTCCAGGAGATCTTGAGCAGAAAGCCTGTCCGGGACAATTACTGCAATATCCCTCTCCACAGCAGGATACCTGGCAAGGGGAGTGAATTTAAGCTGCCGGGACGCGGCTGTTTCTAAAGCATTAAAAGAGAGTTCAAACAAAAATACCGGCCCGTCTATATCCCAGAATTCCAAAATATCCGGATCGATTTGCCCAAAGCTGCCCAGGACGGAATTTCCCCCCCATACTATACCGGCTGAAGTGCCTGGCAGGTAAAAAGGACCATCCGGTGTCTCAAGCACGGTTTTCCATTCGGAGATCCCAAGGGCCTGGAGCAACCCTTGCAGCACTCCTTTTAAATCAAAAAGATCTACCTGCTCTATCGGCCATGACCATGATTCAGGATAGCGCGCCCCTGTGCACAGGGCAACTATTCTCTGTTCTTCAAGGGGAAGTTCACCTGTTCCCCTTGCATAAAATACAGTGCCGATTTCAAAAAGTCCAAGGTCCATGTTCCGTCTCGCCTGGTTTCTGGCTACTGTGCCCATCAGCGAGGGGATGATACTGGTCCTCATTACTGACTGATCATCGCTCAAGGGATTCTGCACACTTACCATCTGCATCCTTGGATCATTTTTGCCCAGACCCAGTGCCTCTATTTCCTGTGGTGACATAAAACTATATGAGATCACTTCGGTCATGCCCTGAGACGAGAGGATATTTCTTATCCTGTGAACAAGCCCTTGAGACGGTTCCGGGGCCCTGGCGGCAATCCCGGCCCGGGGTATCTGAGTCGGTATATTGGGAAAGCCGTGGAGTCGGGCTATCTCTTCTACCAGATCTACCTCTTCTTTCAGGTCAAGACGGTATGTGGGCGCCATTCCTTTGATTTTTTCATCGTCAACATGACTAAGCTCAATACCAATCCTTTCCAGGAATTGGGCTATCCGCCCGGGCTCAAGCCCTGTGCCGAGAAGCTTGTTGGCCCTTTCAGGACGAAGAGACAGATATCCGGGTTTATAGGGTCTTGGATAAACATCCTTAACCTCTTGAACCAGACAGCCGCCGGTTACCTGACCAATAAGCTCCACTGTCCTGTAAAGTGCACTTATTACTCCTCCCGGGTCAACACCTCGCTCAAACCGGTATGAGGACTCTGTAATCGTTTTAAGGGCCTTGGATGTCCTTCTTACCTGCGTTTGAGCAAACCAGGCGCTTTCAAGGAGTATGCGCTTTGTGTCATCATTGACCTCGGTTTCAGCCCCGCCCATGACACCGGCCACTGCCACCGGCCTCTCCGCATCTGCAATGACCAGCATATCCGGCCGGAGCTCTCTGTGCTTTCCGTCAATAGTCTTTATCTTTTCTCCTGGCCTTGCTGTCCTGATTTCAATAGCCGGTCCTGTCAGCATATCCAGATCAAAGGCATGGAGCGGTTGTCCTCGTTCGATCAGTACGTAGTTTGTCACATCCACTACATTGTTTATCGGCCTGATTCCACTGGCCTGTAATCTTATAGCCATCCAGTGAGGGGAAGGACCGATCCTGATACCTTCCATTACGGCAGCCGTATATCTGCCGCATAGGTCAGGAGCTTCTATGGAAATGGGAATTTGGTGATTTGGTGATTTGGTGATTTGGTGATTTGGTGATTGAGGGATTGTCAGGGGGATGCAGTATATGGCGGATACTTCCCTGGCGACTCCCAGGACGCTGAGACAGTCAGGACGGTTTGGCGTAACGGCAATATCCAGGACCCAGTCTTTCAGACCCAG
>JAUXDR010000105.1 GCA_030618205.1 Deltaproteobacteria bacterium
TAAGTTTGTTTCGCTCTTTGACCTTTTCCGAGTATGATCGAATTTTGGATGCGTTCCCCCCCCCAGACCCTCTCATGACTCATTATGAGTCCCAGGAGCAGGCCCAGTCCAAAGACCGCCTGGCTATTGATAAGATCATCGCCTTAGACCCCCAGGGTCTTTTGGAAATCGTGAGAGGACATAATATATCAATGTGTGGGGTAAGACCGACTACTGTGACTTTAGTAACGTCTCTGGCCTTAGGAGCAAGTTCCGTTGAACTGATTCGATACGCTACGTCCGGCGACGTGACAGGAGACTATGTACAGGTCGTTGGATATGCGAGTTTTATTATTTATGGATATTGACTTATAATCCTAAAATTTTTATATATCACATTTAGGGCCGTCCCGGCCCTTAACTGTTCTACTGGGGGATCGTCTAATGGCAGGACTGCAGGCTCTGAATCTGCCTATCTAGGTTCGAATCCTAGTCCCCCAGCCATTCTTCACATTTCGTCTTTTCTATATCATTCCGGCTGATCCGGATTTCTCTATGCATCATCAGTTGTATCAACAGAGGAATTGATTGCCTCAGGTATAGCGAATGTCTCACTGTCTGAAAGACCATGGCCTTGACCTTGATTCGAATTTGCCAAGGTATACTCCCTCTCTAACATATGAGCTAATTCCTTCAGGCGTTTTTCCAGAATTCGCAGTCCGGTTTTTGCCTCTTGGCAGTCCGGATTTATTTTAAGGGCCTCAATAAAGGCCATCCGAGCTTCTACGTACCAACTGCCTTCCAGGTAATTTTCCCCTGTCATGCAGTAGGCCTCGTCAAGGCCTGAAGGGAACATAGCATCAAGATTCTGATTCAGTCCACCGCTTTTCTGCCAAAGTTTATTTATGTCTGACTTATGTTCGAGCATAAATCGTACGAGCAAAGAGTTGTCTCGCTCAGCCAGGAGCAGTGATTTTAGATGTTCAGCAGCACACACGAAAAGGTTTTCGAGTCTATTTATTCCCCGCTGTATGTCTTCCAGTGTTTCTTCAAAGAAATGTTGGCAGTTTTCCTGCCAATCGTAAGCGGTGGTGGTAGTCGAGGCAACCTGATAGGCAGGATGATAACGATCTACCATGTAGACATTTTCCTTTAGCTTCATGGCCTCATGGAATATGGCCCCAACCATCCAGTCGAAAAAAAATGGTTCTGGTTGACTGTCCGGGTCAATATCTTTCCAGAGGCGGTGGCAGTTATCCTTTAATACCCATAGTGTCCCCCGGTCTGTTTGTGTCCCGACCCAATTGTCCAGACCTTCATAGGTGATGCCTGGGTCCCTGTATTTTTTTTCAATTTCCAGAAAAAAAGAGTATGAATAAATGAAGTCTCTCAATACGTTTTTTACAAAGAGGTCTTTCCGTTCCTCCAGCCAAGACTGTTTATCTGTGTTTTTCATTGTTAACCTGCCAAAACTATGAGTCCCACACCCAGCACCATTAGACTTGCTCCGGCTAAGCGTTGGGTGATCTCTTTTTCTTTGAATATAAGTTTTCCGTAAATGACGCTGAAGATCAGACTGGTCCTTTTTACTGCAATCATATAGGCCGCTGTGATCAGATTAATTGCCCACATGTGACTGAGTACCATTATGGTTTGGGCAAGACCAACTGCCCACCAGGCGCCCCATGGATTTCGGCCGGTTTTATTAAAGGACCACAGGGGGGCTGGTTGTTTATCATTGAAACCAAATCCATTGGTTATCCAGCGGAGTGCTCCGAGGCTCAACGGAGTGACTATTCCCAGTAACACAAAATAAAAACAGGCAAAGAATATCGGATCAGAGTGTTGAATCGCTTTTTTCCCCAGTACGGAAGTAAGGCCGTATATCCCGGCAACTGCCAGCATAAGCCTCGATCCTTGCTCTCTGGCAATGGCCCTTAATGGTTCAAGAAGCCCTTTCCTGCTGCTTTTGATATGGAGGACATAGGCCCCGGTTACAGTGCACAGTATACCCAGGAGTCCCGCTATGGTCACCTTTTCATCCAGAACCAGCCAGCCGGTCAGTACAATGAATACAGGAGTGAAGGCGAGGAAGGGTATGCTGAGCGACAGAGGAGAAACCTTGAGTGCCTGCATATATAGTAGCAAGGCAAGGATCTCAAAAGGGACCAGAAAGCCAACTGTTTGCCAGAAAACCAGGTCGGTTTCAGGCCAGGATATCGCAAGGAGCAAGGGCAGCAAGAAGGGCATCGGGGCAGTGGATCTTACTATAGCCATACTGCCCGGAGACAGATGGCTAAACCGGGCCTTCAGGATAGTATCCCCTGTGGCAGTGGCCAAAGCAGTCAAGAGGGCTGCGGGAAACCAGTTCACCCACTATTTTCCATGTTTTTTATATCCCTTCCTGGCTACAGGCCATGGAGCGAAGCCTGCGTATACGTTCCTGGATGGGAGGGTGAGTGCTGAACAGCTTTGCAACTGACGCGGCTGTGAGAGGGTTAACTATGTACATTTGCGCAGTTGCAGGGTTTACCTCCATGGGCACACGGTGATTCCATTCATCCAGTTTTTTAAGGGCGCTGGCCAGGGACATCGGATGGTTACATATTTTGGCACCTGTGGCATCAGCCTGGTACTCTCTGCTCCTGGATATGGCCATCTGGATAAGGCTGGCAGCTATGGGCGCTATGATCATCATGATAAGTCCTCCTATCAAACCGCCTGCGCCTTCGTCATCATCGGAGCTGCCAAATCCCCCGAACAACATGGCCCACTGGGCCATAATGGCAATATAGCTTATGGCGCCCGCTATGACAGCAGCTACGGAGCTTATCAGTATATCCCTGTTGCGGATATGGGCGAATTCGTGTGCAAGGACCCCTTCCAACTCCTCGCGGTTGAGGAGCCGCAGGATACCCTCTGTGACCGCGACCGCAGCGTGGTCCGGGTTCCGCCCGGTGGCAAAGGCATTAGGAGTTTGCTTGGCTATGAGGTAAACTTTCGGTTTAGGTATTCCGGCCTTCTGCGCAAGACCTGCTACTATAGAATGGAGTTGCGGGGTCTCTGCTTCAGAGACCTCCCTGGCCCCGCTCATCTTCAGGGCAAGCTTGTCGCTGTACCAGTAAGCAAAAAAGTTCATCGCGCCGGCCATCACCAAGGCCACGGTCATGCCTGTGCGGCCACCCAGTGCCCCTCCGACAAACAGAAAGAGAGCTGTGAGGGCGGCTAAAAACATGAATGTTTTAAACATATTATACATGCTTTCTAATAGTCCTCCGTAAAATAAATTGATTTTAGATCAAGTAAATTGAGTTTAAAGTGAGCTAAAGTGCCTAAAGTTGTGGTGTGCGCTTTCAGCGCGGTTAATATAAATAGATGGAGCGAAGCGACACCTTAACTTTAGGCACTTCAAACTTTAGGCACTTCAAATTCAAATGATATTGGTGAGTGCTTGCTTGATTGGCCTTCCCTGCAGATACGATGGGGAGAGCAGGCCCGATGTTCGGCTTATAGAAAAGCTAAGGGGAGCCTGTGTTGTGCCGGTTTGCCCTGAGCAACTGGGTGGCCTCACGACCCCCAGACCGGCTGCTGATATCTATTATGGAAACGGTATAGATGTCTTAAATGGCCAAGCAAAAGTCTTGACTATAGATGGACAAGACGTCACAGAGGCCTTTAAGCGAGGTGCTGAGCAAACGGTCTTCCTGGCAAGCACCTTGGGTGTTAAGCAATGCTTTCTAAAAGCAAGAAGTCCTTCTTGTGGTATCACCGCACAAATCGGGGTCACTGCGGCAAAACTACTTCAAGAGGGTTTTGAAATTGAAGAAATAGGCTAGAACTATTTAGCCCCTTGCCCTACCCTGCCTATTACCCTTTCGCGCAATTCTTTCCCAACCTTGAAGAATGGCAACTTTTTCGGTGATACCGAAATGTTTTTACCGGTCTTGGGATTTCTGCCAGTGTAAGACGCATATTTCCTCACTGTGAAACTCCCAAAACCGCGAATCTCCACGCCGTCTCCCTTTACTAAAGCCTCGGTCATGGCATTAAAAACCTCGTCCACCACGAACTCGGCTGATTGACTATCCAGTACTGGATCTTCTGAAAGAACCTCTATGAGATATGATTTATTCACCTGAATCCCCTTCTTTCCTTAGAGTCACTTGCAAAACCCCAAACTTTGTTAAATAATAAGGCGACCATTGGGCCATGGAAGCCCCCAGGAGAGAATCACCAAAGGGAAAACTCCCGTGGGTGGCAAAAGATGTCGTTTTGATAAGTACCTCTGAAGACTGATATTGCATTTTTTGCTTTATTCCTGGGAAATTGCTATTAAATACAGGTACATTAATATCAGATAAAGGTTAGCTTTGGCAAGTCCATAGAGACAAAAAATTTTTATTCCTATTCAAAAAACGCTATGCTCAAAAAATGGATCAAAAAAATAGCCGGGCCGGAAGAGGAACTGAAGGAACCTTCCTCCCGGGAGCCTGCGGAAAAGACAGAGGCCGATGAGTCTGTAATTAATTCATCTGCCCAGGAATCTCCAGAACCATCTGATCAATCCGGTCCTGTTCAGGAAAAGGGCATGAAAGCCGGGACACCGCGGCTTGGGCTCTTTAAACGCCTGAAGGAGCAGATGGGAAAGACCAGAGGCGGGTTTGTCCGACAGATGGACCAGCTCCTCCTTGGACGCCAGGAGATAGATCCTGAGCTTTTGGACGAACTGGAAGAACTCCTGGTTATGGCAGATAT
>JAUXDR010000054.1 GCA_030618205.1 Deltaproteobacteria bacterium
TTTGCCGAAGTGGAAGTCGAGTATCTGAATCATACGCCTATGATGGATAAGAATGCGTTTGCAAAAGAGGCGAAGGCCGAAGCACCCCAGGACGCCTTTGTTACCATGACCATAAAGGCAAACGCCGCAGGAGAATTCGCCTTCGGTATTCCCAAGGCCGGCTGGTGGGGTTTTGCAGCCCTCGGTGTAGGTCCTGATACGCAACACGATGGCAAGGAATTATCGCAGGACGCTGTTATCTGGATCAAGGCAGTGGATATGAAATAACTTGATGCCTTAAAACCTATCACTCCTCAACGTATCCCTCTCCCCTCAAGGGGAGGGGGTATTTATTTGAATAAGGGTTGGCTTGCAAAATGAAAGGGTTGCTTTAAGAATGGCAGGCGTCTTCTCGCTTTGTGGGAATAGGCTGACAATACATTTTCAGGAATAGAGGGGAAAAGGGAATGGAGAGCAGTAAGTGGGAAGAACCAGAGTCTGCAATATCCTTAGAGGACTCATCCTCGCAAAGCACTTTACCACTGGCATTGGCCGGTGAAGGAGAAAGCCTCAGGATTATTTCCATGAGGGGAGGAAGGGGATTTCATGAAAAGCTCGTGAGTATGGGGCTTAGTATTGGTGATGAAATTGAGGTTATACAACGCCGGGGAGGAGGTACTGTGCTAATAGCAAAGGAAGGAATTCGTTACGGCATGGGAGGAGGCATGGCGCAAAAGATCCTCGTTGCCATAATTAATGGAAGAATAGGGTTATGAAACTAGGTGATTTAGCTGTAGGTGAAAAGCCAAGGTAGCGGGATACATCAAGGGTTCCAAATATATTTTTTTAATTATATATTGCAACTGTAACGCATTTAGTTTATCAATAAACAAAGAAATGGTTCTGAATGATTAAATGAACAGAGTTGAAGAGATAAATAATATTCAAGGAGCATTGCCATGAACAAAAGCACCAACATATGCATCAAGACAGGACGCCCTATAGTTCACCCTGTTGTGTGCCAGATGTGCCTGCGAAAATGCCCACGGGCAGGAAGACAGGGGCGCCGATGCAGATCAGTAGTAACGAGACGCTTCCTTATAGAGAATGAAGGTTTAAACAATGGATGGAGATAAGATTATGGTAGGTAGTCGAACATCCATACGCGGTCCAGTCACACGACAGCGCCCAATAGGGAATGTAGCACAATTTGCTGTTGGCAGCGGAACAGCACTTGCCGGCGTCCGTGACTCTCTCAACACAATCCGGGACCTTTTGGATTCCACGGATCACGCAGTGGCGGAGTTTATCCAGATCCAGAAAATGGAATCCATGGAGCACATGGCCGGAGGTCTGTGCCATGACCTCAACAACGGTCTGCTGACCATCGCGGCCACAGTGTACCGGCTCGAAAGGGAATTTCCTCAACCTGATATACAACAGAAGGTACTGGCTGTACGCAAGGTCCTGGACAACATGGAAGGCCTGGTTAATCGCCTGCAGGCCCTCGGACCTGACGAAATCACGGTGGAGTTGGCCCACAGAGATTTAAGCGTAGAGGTAAAACTGGTCCTTGATGCCCTGAGATCATCTTTCAACGAGAATATCAATCTGCATTTCACTCCATGCGGTAATCCCCTTCCTGTTCTGTTAAGCCAGGGTGACATATGGCGGATATTGAGCAATCTTGCAGTTAATGTCCAAGAGGCCATGACAGAGGGGGGGGACCTGCTTATTGGGACTTTCAAACGCACTGTTGACAGTTCTTACTGCCGGCAGCACGGCAACGCTTATCCGGGGACCTTTGCAGTCCTTTCCGTATGCGATTACGGGCCAGGCATACCCAAAGACATACTTGACCGGATTTTCGACCCTCTCTTTTCCACCAAAGAGGTGAATGGAAAAAACCGAAAGCGAGGATGGGGCCTGGCTATTATCTTTGCCCTGATCCGTCGGCGGGGCGGATGGATTGATGTGACAAGCGTCCCTGGGGAAGGGAGTACCTTTGAGGTCTTCCTGCCCTTGCAGGTGGAAAATGAGGTAAAACATAACAACCGCGCCGGTATGCAGGGACAAGACATTAATTCAGCCAATAATTGCAATTGAATCTCAAGATATATATCTATTAGGAGGCAGTCATGAAAAATGTCACGGCAAATCCAAAAAACCAGGCTGATCCTACTGTTAAAGCCAAAGACATCCTTGCTGCTACTTCATGTAGTACCGTAAAAGAAGGTAAAATTGCAACGCCCGACGGCATAATCCTTACAGTGCTCATGGCCATGACCATGAACATCAAAGATATGCGTAAGATATGTACAAAGTATTGCCTAAAATCCAACAAGGCAAATAATGGTCCGGGTTACGAACTCTGGAGCCTTCATCATGTCAGTCAGGATCCGGAGAAATCCGTTGCAAAAGACCTCCATCGCTATTTCAAACGTCAGTTTTCCACTGCGCCTTCGAGGGTCCGTTCCCTGGCCCCTGAGGATCTGGCACAGTCAGTGGGAGACAGGCAGTGGCCTGCTCCTATTTTGTGGGCGGCGAGCACTGACTCCAGATCGGAAATGCGCAAACAGGCCCAAATTCTGGCGCATTCTCTTATCTGGCGTCTCATGGAGAATTGTAACCAGCTCAAACTCGGCCTTTCTGTCCTGAATCATAATGTCACAGAGAAAAAACAAGGCCTGAAGGTCCCAGAGGGACATCACTTCCACTCTGAAGTCAATACACCTGAGATTTCTGTTAAATCTACATTTAAAGAGCAACTTCAGGAAAAGGACGCGGAAATATTAAAACTCAAGAAAAAGCTGGCCGGGTACTCCCGGGAGTTGGCTGAGTTGAGACAACGGCCACTTCGAGAAGCAGCCCTGAAACGCGAAGCAAAGAAGCTTGCCTACGAGCTTGAACAGGCAAATACAATTATTGCTGAACATGAAAAACTGATTGAATCATATATGCAGGTCAAGGATGAAAATAAATCCATGGTGCAAAGCACAAGGCCGAAAAAAGAAAATAATCCCCAGGCTGGTAACGTATTCACTCTCCTCCGCCCTGAGGATGCCCAAGGAGATTGCAGCCACTGCACAGAACAGAAAAAGTGCCCCTGTCCTCTGGAGGGCATGCGTGTAGCTGTGATAGGAGGCCTTGATCGTTTGGAACCCGAATACCGTAAAACCATCCATGACTTGGGCGCTGACTTCATCTTCCATAACGGAAACTGCTCCAATGGACAGCATGTTCTCAAAAACGTGGTCTGTAAGGCCAACATCGTTTTGTTTATCACCAGTATCAACAGCCATGGGGCCTTGAAAGTAGTAAAGGCGACGTGCAAGAAGACTGGAAAACAGTTCAACGTAGTGCGACATCCCAGTGCTAACTCTGTCTACAAAACCCTTTCGGAAATAATAAGGTAGGAGAAAAAAGGATCGATATGGAAGATTCGCTACAGCAAAGCGAAAGAGACCTACCCGGGATTAACCATTACGGTCCTTGCCACTGTGAACACATGGACCTCTTTTGCTCCTGCCTTTTTTAGGGCCTTGGCACAGGCCCTGACAGTAGACCCTGTGGTATAGACATCATCAAGGAGGAGTATTGTTTCCACACCTTCCGGCAGAGGGCTTGCGGTCTCAAAGGCATTTCTCACATTTCTGAGCCTTTCCTTCATTGAAAGCTCTGTCTGGGGTTTAGTATTCAATGTCCTGGTAAGAATATCCATTCCTAACGGAGCATGAGGAAAGATCGTCCTGACAAGCCGGAGGGACTGGTTGAAGCCCCTTTTTCTCAAACGTTTCGAGTGTAATGGCACAGGAATCACCATGTCCGGCTTTAAATTATCCAGTAACCTATACTCCATGGCCATGGAGGAAAGGGCCCTTAGAGCATGTCCGTCATCGTTGTATTTAATCCTGTGAATAAGGGTCCTAACAGACCCCTGGTACTGAAATACCGAGCGGGCAGTGTCAAAAGATGGAGGATTCTTTATGCACTGGCCACATGTGTGGCCAGTACCCTGCGGGCCGTGAAACGGCTGGCCGCAGACAGTGCAGACCGGGGGTTCTATGAGCCTTATGGACTCAAGACAGTCGTGACACAGACGGTCTCCTGCCGGGGCAAAAAGCCGGGCCCGGCAAGCGGCACAGCATGGGGGAAAAAGGATGTCCCTTATAACAAGGGTGAGCCTGACAAGGGACCACTGCAATCTACATGGACTCAACAATAGATAAGGCAAATTCCGAGCACTTTACTTCGGTTGCACCCTCGATCTGTCTTGCCAGGTCATAGGTCACCCTCTTCTTGGCAATGGCTGCCTCAAGGGCACTGTGGATTTTTTCCATGGCGTCTCTCCAGCCAAGATATTCGAGCATCATGGCGCCCGACAGGATAAGTGAGCCGGGGTTGACCTTGTCGAGCCCGGTATATTTGGGGGCCGTGCCATGGGTTGCCTCAAAAAGGGCATAGCCATCGCCGATATTCGCACCGGGCGCCATGCCAAGTCCTCCCACCTGGGCCGCACAGGCATCGGAAATGTAATCGCCGTTCAGGTTTGGCAGGGCCAGCACGCTGTATTCCCTGGGTCTCAAAAGGATTTGCTGGAACATGGCATCTGCAATGCGGTCCTTCATAACAATTTTGCTCTCTGGCTGTCTGCCATTGTATTTGTCCCATAGCTCCTGTTCTGTGATGGTTTCCTTTGGAAACTCTGTTTTTGCCAGCTCATAGCCCCAGTTTTTAAAGGCCCCTTCTGTATACTTCATGATGTTACCCTTGTGGACCAGGGTGACGCTGGACTTACCCGTATCAATGGCATGGCATATGGCCTTTCTGACCAGGCGCTGGGTCCCGAAACGGCTGATGGGCTTTATTCCGATCCCTGAATCCGGCCTGATATCCTGCCCCATTTCATCCGTCAAAAATCGAATGACCTTCCTGGCATCTTCGCTTCCCTCCGGCCACTCTATTCCTGCATACACGTCCTCAGTATTTTCGCGGAAAATGATCATGTCCATATCTTCCGGCCTCTTAACCGGGCATGGAGTCCCCTTGAAGTAACGAACAGGCCTTACGCAGGCATATAGATCCAGCTCCTGTCTCAAGGTGACATTAAGGCTCCTTATCCCTTCACCCACCGGGGTTGTAAGAGGTCCCTTGATTGCGACTACGTGCTCTTTGATGGCTTCCATAGTCTCAGGCGGCAGCCATTTCCCGGTCTGCTGATAGGCCTTTTCACCCGCGAGGATCTCCTTCCACGAAATCTTTTTCTTTCCTCCGTAAGCCTTTTCCACCACAGCATCCAGTACCAATCTGGTTGCCTGCCAGATATCAGGGCCTATACCATCACCTTCAATGCAGGGAATAATCGGCAAATCCGGCACAGAAATGGTGCCGTCGTCTTCAAGTATAATTTTCTCAGGGATGTTACCCACAGGAAGTTCTCCTCTTGTCCAGATCATACAACACTACAACAAGTGTAAAAAGTTGACAATCATGGATTCCGGTATTTATTTATTGGAATGAATTCCATGGATTACAATGTTTTTTTTGAAAATGCACTTAAGGACGCAACAACCGCCTACAGGGAAAGCCTTGAGTCCTGCAGCCGGAAGCTCATTGAGCTTTCGCAATGGACCTGCAGGGCCTTTGAGAACAATGGCAAGATTATCCTCTTCGGAAATGGGGGAAGTGCTGCTGATGCTCAACATATAGCAGCAGAGTTTGTAAACCGTTTCCGCCTGGAGAGGAAACCACTCCCTGCCATCGCCCTTACTACGGATACCTCTATCCTCACCGCGATATCAAACGACTACGATTTTGACCAGGTATTTTCCAAGCAGGTACAGGCCCTTGCCGGCCCGATGGACGTGGTCCTGGGAATCAGCACTAGCGGAAATTCACCCAATGTGCTAAAAGCCCTTTCCGTTGCCAGGGAAATAGGGGCAAAGACCGTGGGGATTACCGGGGGGAATGGCGGAAAGATGGATCAGTGTTCTGATTTGGTCATATGTGCGGCATCATCTGATACTCCTCGGATTCAGGAGGTCCATATTTTTTTTGGGCATCTGTTATGCGATCTTGTGGAACGGCAAATGTTTAGTTCGGTATAATAGAAATGAGCTATCCTGAACCCATAGATCTATCCGGCCTCAAGACCTATTCACTCTATGATCGTCCCAGTAAGGTTACAGTCTCTGACTTTGCACGACCGGTCTCTTCCGGCCTCAAGTTAAAGGATTTCTTGGAACTACTCCCCAACCAGTTGGCTGCAAAGGATTTTAAGGCCGTGGTCCAGGCGGTTTGCACCGCGGTACGTAATGAACGTATGGTCTTGCTCGCCATGGGTGCCCATGTAATAAAGGTGGGATTAAATCCCATACTGATAGAACTCATGGAGCGCGGGATTCTTTCAGGCATTGCATTGAATGGGGCGGGAATTATTCATGACTCAGAGATAGCCATGGCCGGCAAGACTTCTGAGGACGTGGCGTCAGTTCTTAGTAAAGGACAATTCGGGGCGGCCAGGGAAACAGGTGAGTTTCTTAATCAGGCCATATGCAAAGCTGCCCAAAAAGGGAAAGGCCTTGGTGAAACCGTAGGACATGCCCTGCTTGAAGCAGGATTTCCTTACAACGGCCAGAGCCTTTTAGCCAGTGCAGCCGGATTGGGGGTGCCTGTGACTGTTCACGTCGCAATAGGTACTGACATCATTCATATCCACCCGGGTGTCGATGGTGCCGCTACGGGCAAGGCATCCCACCATGACTTCAGGCTTTTTTGCAGCCTTGTGGCCAAGCTTGATCAAGGGGTATTACTCCATGCGGGTTCTGCCGTACTCTTGCCGGAAGTTTTTCTCAAGGCCTTGACACTTGTCCGCAACCTGGGTTGTCCTGTAAAAGAGTTTACTACTGCCAATTTCGATTTTATCCGTCACTACAGGCCCTTGACCAACGTGGTCCACAGACCTAACTTAGAAGGCGGCCAAGGGTTCAAC
>JAUXDR010000172.1 GCA_030618205.1 Deltaproteobacteria bacterium
CTCAGAAGTGATGAAGCCTATCGCCACTCCGGTCGTAGGAGGGATAGTCACAGCGACTCTGACAAACCTGATCATTGTCCCTGTTTTGTTCTACTGGCTGAACAGGAAAAGAGAGGTCCCACGTCTTGCTTCCAAAAACCCAAGTGCTTGAGTATCTTTTCCGTTTTTTGACAGGCTTAATGGCAATATTTTATATTTATATGGCTATTGAGTTAACTCAGCTATAAGATGTATAATTACATGGTCTCGACCAAAAACATTTTCAAGGCTATTCGGATAAGTTCTGTTATCGTTTTTACTGAAGATTTTGGGAAGGTCAGCTTTTTAATCGAGTATGAGAATCTGCCCAAGCTGGATTAAAAAAATGGGTAAGTTTCGAAGAGTTCTATTCTGAGACATGTTATGTTAATATCTAAATTAAGCGATTAGCCTTTAGCAGTTAGCTATTAGTTTAATGATTATCGGTCTGCCGCCCTGACAAGCAGGATGTTTTACTATTACAAACTTTCACCCATTGGGTATTATTTCGTAACTACTCAGGTGGATAGGCTGAAGACTGTTAGGAAAAAGCGGGAATACTGCGAATTTTGAAGCCATGCTTGGTGTAAGAACCTACTGTTTCTCCAGCAAAGCGCCGCAATTGCGTTCTTCCGGCCCCTTCGGCCTTCAGTCTAAATAGCTTCAGCCTGACTACGTGAGTAGTCCAATTTTTCAAAGCTAAACGCTAATGGCTAACAGCTAATCGCTCAACTTAGGTAGTATTGATATTATCAAAGTGCTTAACCATAAGGAGGTCGTCGTGTCTGGATTGACTCTATGGACGAACAAGGAGATCAGCAAGCTAAAACGGGATATAGACTGTCTTTACGACAGGATGTGTCACGATTTCGGTATAAGTCAATTAATAGATTCGCTCAGAGAAGGACCCTTGGTGAATATCACTGAGACAAAGGATAGCTTTGTGGTCAAGGCGGATCTTCCAGACCTGGATCCTGATGATTTAAATGTCTCTGTCACTGATGATCTGTTGATTATCAATGGAGAAAAAAGAAAGAAAATATCCTACAAAACAGATGGCATTAAGCAAATTGAGTCTTTCTCAAGTAGGGTCAGGCTACCTTCTAAAGTTAAGATTAAAAATGTCCGTGCAAGCTACAGAGAAGGAGTTTTGGAGATCGTTCTGCCTAAATACAGAGCCTCCACTTCTCTGTCCGTAAAAATCCTTAAGAAATAGAGCAAAAGAGTTTTTTGTATTAGAGGAACACACACTTTCAGGAGAATATAAATGGCTAAGAAAAAAACCTCAGAAGTCTCTTTGGAAGATCTCAGATGGAGCCTTGATCCAGGCACTCTGGCATTTGAGACGACTGAGGACCTGAAACCACTTAAAGGAATTATTGGCCAGAAAAGGGGTGTTGATGCCCTGCAATTTGGTATGGGAATGGATAGGCCTGGTTACAATATATTTGTCACCGGGCAACCGCGCTCAGGCAGAATGGCAGCGGTAAAAAAGGTCCTCAAGGAGACCTCTCAAAAGAAAAAAGTGCCTGATGACCTGTGCTATGTAAATAATTTCAAAAATCCTGAGGTGCCCATACTCCTCAGTCAAAGGCCCGGCATGGGCATGGCACTCAGAAAGGATGTGCACGGACTGGTGGAGACCTTGAAGACAGAGGTGCCCAGGCTTTTCGAAAGCCAGGAATATATCAGCCGCAAAAAAGGGGTTATGGAGACCTATGAAAAAAAGACCAGGGATTTTTTCATGGGCCTGGAAAAAAAGGTGGGAGAAGCAGGATTCGCCCTTGTCAATCTCCAGTCCGGCCAACAGACAAGGCCTGAGCTCATGCCTATCGTTGATGGAAAGCCCATACCCATTCTCGAACTTGAGCAAAAGGTAGACAAGGGGAGGTTCCCCAGGAAAGAGTTTGAAGAGATCAGAAAAAAGTATGATGAACTGAGGCAGGAGGTCGACCAGATATTTCTTGAAGTCAGGGGACTGCAAAAAGAGGTTGAGGAAAAGGGAAGGAAGATTGACAGGCTGATGTTCAAGGACTTGGTGTCCAAGCAAATCGGCTCGTTCACTGAAAAGTACAAAGATGAATCCGTACAGCAGTATCTTCAGGCCATGATTGAGGATATGTCCGAGAACCTGCATTTTTTTCTGACCCAGGATCAGCAGAGAAAGCCGGACATGTCCATGTTCCCTGCAGGCGATCCATTCGCGTCTTACGAGGTCAATTTGCTGGTGGATAATTCCGAGCAAAAAGGATCTCCGGTCATTATCGAATCCTACCCCACGTATCGCAATTTGTTCGGGAGTATCGAACGTATAGTGGACCGCAGCGGCATTTGGAGGACGGATTTCAGTAAGATCAAGGCAGGTTCTTTTATTAAGGCCAGCGGAGGATATTTGGTGTTCAATCTCATGGATGCCATAATGGAGCCGGGGGTTTGGCCTGCGCTTAAGCGGGCACTAAAGACCAAAAAAATGGAAATCCAGACCTATGATCCCTTTTACCTCTTCACAACCTCAGGTTTGAAACCCGAGCCTATTGAGATGGACACCAAAGTAATCCTTTTGGCAGAGCCCTACCTGTATCAATTGCTTCATGCCTATGATCATGACCTCAAAGAAATCTTCAAGGTCCGGGCTGATTTTGAAACAAGCATGGACAAAACAGATGATACGATCAGCAAATTTGCCGAGTTTATCAAGATGAAAACTGAGGATGAAAAACTCAAGCCTTTTGACAAGACAGCAGTAGTTGCTTTGATAGAGGAGTCCGTACGCATGTCCGGCTGGCAGGAGAAGATCTCCACCAGCTTCCCGCAGATCGCGGATCTTATCAGGGAGGCCGACTATTGGGCGGCCCAAGACGGTCAGACTAAAATCCAGGACAAACACGTGGATAAGGCCATAGAGACCAGGGTTTATCGTTCGAACATGATTGAAACACGTCTGCAGGAGATGATCGATCGCGGCACCCTCATGATTGACGTGGAGGGCGAGGTCGCAGGTCAAGTCAACGGCCTGGCAGTTTATGACCTTGGCGACTATATGTTCGGAAAGCCGTCCAGGATTACTGCATCCACTTCCATGGGCCGGGAAGGTATAATTAATATTGAGCGCGAAGCAGATATGTCCGGCAACATCCACAACAAGGGAGTTTTGGTCTTGAGCGGATATATGCGAAAAAAATATGCTCAGGATAAGCCCCTATCTGTGAGCGCAAGTATTGCCTTTGAACAGTCTTACAGCGGAGTGGAAGGCGACAGTGCTTCTTCCACAGAGATCTATGCGTTGCTCTCCAGTTTATCCGGTGTTCCTATACGGCAGTACATTGCAGTGACAGGCTCTGTTAACCA
>JAUXDR010000012.1 GCA_030618205.1 Deltaproteobacteria bacterium
GGGTCTCAGAAGTCATGGTAAAGGACGATCACTTCAAGGTAATCAGAAAGCGTGAGACCTATGCAAGCCTTTTGCGGGGAGAAACCGTTTGGTGATTACAGAGGCAATGTTTAATTGTGCGCCGCAGATTGGGTTTTTTCAGCGGAATTATTGATTCTGAGGTTTAGTAATGGAGTGGAGCAGGGCATGAATGCCGACAAAAAATCTCGCAGAACACTTATTGGTACTGTTGCCAGCGACAAGATGGAAAAAACAGTGGTTGTTCAGGTTGTCCGGCGAGTACAGCATCCAATATATGGAAAGTATATACAGCGACAAAAGAAGTATATGGCTCATGATATAGAAAATAGCTGCAGAATAGGCGACAAAATTCTAATAGAAGAGTATCGTCCTCTGAGTCGACGCAAACGTTGGGTCGTTAAAGGGATTCTTGAAAAGGCTCTCTAGAACAGGAAAAGAAAGGGAAGGATCATATCATGATCCAGCAAGAAACATTATTAAATGTCGCCGACAATTCCGGTGCAAAACGCGTGTGTTGTATTCGGGTTTTGGGCGGAACCCGTAGACGTGTTGCAAGTATAGGGGATACAGTAGTCGTTTCGGTCAAGGAGGCCATACCAAATTCCAAAGTGAAAAAAGGTGATGTGGTTAAAGCCGTTGTAGTACGGACCAAGAAGGAGATATCCAGAGTTGATGGTTCTTGGATACGGTTCGACGAGAACGCAGCGGTTTTGATAAATCAATCTGGAGAGCCGGTTGGTACTCGAATTTTCGGACCAGTGGCCAGGGAATTAAGGGCAAAGCGTTATATGAAGATAATATCGCTTGCACCCGAGGTACTTTAGTCCAAGGAGACCGGATCAATGAAGACCGTAAAGACATATCTGAGAAAAAATGACCGGGTAATGGTTAAGGCTGGCCGGGACAAGGGTAAGGTCGGCAAGATCCTCTCCATTTTGCCTGCAAAGGGAAGAGCACTGGTTGAGGGCGCGCAGATGGTCAAGCGCCATACAAAACCAGGTCCTGGTACAGGAGGCGGCATTTTAGAGAAGGAAGCATCCATCCACTTGTCTAATCTCATGCTAATTTGCCCCAAATGTACTGAGTCAGCCCGAATATCCAGGAAGATCCTGGAAGATGGGGATAAAGTCCGCGTCTGCAAGAAATGCGGAGAGGTCATTCCGACAGAAAAAAAGTAGGCCTTGTGGAGGCATTTAGGCATGGTTCCCTTAGAAGAGAGATATCAGAAAGAATGTGTTCCAGAATTAATGGAACATTTTGGATATAAGAATCCTCACCAGGTGCCCAAAATCCAAAAAGTGATTTTAAATATGGGACTTGGTGAGGCAATTGAAAATCCAAAAATATTAGATTCTGCGGTTGAGGAATTAACCCTTATATCCGGACAAAAACCGGTAGTCACGAGGGCCAGGAAATCAATTGCAGCCTTTAAGTTAAGAGAAGGAATGCCCATAGGGTGTTGTGTGACCCTTAGAAGGCGACGAATGTATGATTTTCTTACAAAGCTTATTAACATTGCCATTCCCCGGATCAGGGACTTCAGGGGCGTATCGCCAAAGGCTTTTGATGGAAAGGGTAATTACACTTTGGGCGTTAAGGAACAGATAATCTTTCCAGAGATAGACTATGACAAAATAGACAAGATCAAGGGAATGAATGTGACGATAGTTACGAATGCAAAAACCGATGATGAATCTCGGTACTTGTTGGACGTTTTAGGTATGCCGTTTCGTAAGTAATTATTTACTCCCTGCCAAGGAGTTTGAACGGTTAACGTAGGTAGGGTTCATCGAGGAGAGATCTTTGGCTAAAAAGGCGTTGATAAATAAAGCACAGAGGAAACCCAAGTTTGGTGTCAGAAAGTATAATAGATGTCCGGTTTGTGGCCGTCCACGTGCCTTTATCAGAAAATTTGGCTTATGCAGAATATGTTTCAGAAAAATGGCATCTCAGGGAGTAATTCCCGGGGTAACCAAAGCCAGCTGGTAGCTGTAAAACTCCGTACATTTGGGAGAGTTCGAATATGTCTATGACTGATCCTATAGCGGACATGCTTACACGGCTCAGAAATGCCAATAAAGCAAGGCATGATAGGGTTGATATTCCTTCCTCTAATTTGAAGGTGGAAATTGCAAAACTTCTTAAGAAAGAAGGCTATGTAAGCAACTTTCGTATTTTCAAGGACAGACGACAGAAAATTCTTCGTCTGTTTCTCAGATACTCTGATGGGCAGCCTATTATTCTCGGATTAAAGCGAATAAGTACGCCTGGGTGCCGGGCATATTGTAAAAAAGGCGCAATTCCAAAGATAAGATCTGGGCTCGGCACAGCAGTGATTTCTACATCAAAGGGCATCATGACAGATGTCGAGGCCAGGCAAAATAACATAGGCGGAGAAGTTCTCTGCACCATTTGGTAGTCTGGAGTTTTTTCATGTCTCGAATCGGCAAAAGACCCATAAACGTCCCTTCAGGAACCAAGGTCACCATTGATGGACGTATTATTACTGTTCAGGGTCCCAAAGGTACTTTGAGCCGGGAAATACATCCCTTAGCAAGTGTTGAAAAAGATGGTGAATACCTGGTAGTCAGGAGAGTTGATGATACAAGGCAGGGTCGATCAATACATGGGTTGTTTCGAACACTTATAAACAACATGGTAGTCGGGGTCACAAAAGGATTTACCCGGGAGCTTCTGGTAATAGGAGTCGGTTATAAAATTGAAGATAAGGAGAATGAGCTGGTTTTTCACATTGGCTATTCTCATTCAATAGAGTTCCCTCTTCCTGAAGGAATCAAGGCTCGGGTAGAGCGGCAAAAGGAAATTCGGGTAATCCTGGAGGGATATGATAAGGAGCTTTTGGGACTTACTGCTTCGAGAATCCGGTCTCTTAGGCCACCAGAGCCTTATAAAGGCAAGGGAATCAGGTATGCGGATGAACAGATAATCCGCAAAGCTGGAAAGACTGCTGCACAGTAGTTATGGATTTTAGAATCATCAGCAATATTGCATATGGAAGTGATTATGGCAAAAACCAGCCCTAGGCTAAAGGCGCGTTTAAGGCGTAAGCAGCACATACGAAAGCATATATCAGGGACAGCAGAACGCCCACGGATGGCAGTTTTTCGGAGCAGCAAACACATATACGCTCAGATTGTCGATGATGAACAAGGTGTCACAATTGCGGCTGCTTCTTCCTTGATTCCTGAGATCAAAAGCAAGGCAGGCGATCTTGAAGACAAAAAAGCCGTGGCTAAAGAGGTCGGCCGGATTATTGCCCAAAGGGCTAAGGAAAAGGGTGTAAATACCATAGCATTTGATCGTGGTGGATATCTATATCACGGCCGAATCAAGGCTCTTGCTGATGCGGCCAGAGAAGTCGGCCTTGATTTCTGAATTATAATAGGTAGCTGCTGTAAGGGGATGACGTTGCAAAAACAACATATAGAGAACGAACAAGAATTGATAGAAAAAGTAGTCTATATTAATCGGGTGGCTAAAGTCGTCAAAGGTGGAAGGCGGTTCAGCTTCAGTGCCCTTTCGGTGGTAGGTGATGGGGCCGGCAAAGTTGGTTTTGCCATGGGAAAGGCCAGGGAAGTTCCTGAGGCCCTCAGAAAAGCCCGGGAGAAGGCCGTCAAATCTATGATCAAGATACCGATGGTAAGCAAAACCATACCTCACGAAGTGATTGGACATTTTGGCGCAGGCAGGGTTTTGTTGAAACCTGCATCACCTGGTACCGGAGTTATAGCCGGAGCTGTAGTAAGGGCGATTATGGAGGCAGCGGGAATTCAGGATATATTGACAAAGTGCCTCGGCTCCAAAAATCCACACAATGTAATGCATGCCACATTTAATGGTCTGGAAGTCATACGTATTTCCGTATCCAGGGCAAAGTGCCGGGGCAAAACTGTAGAAAAAACAACGGCATAATTTAGGAATTTATTTATCAGGAGCCCATATGATTACATTGGATTCATTAAGACCTCATCCAGGATCCAAACGCGCGAAAAAACGCGTTGGAAGAGGACAGGGGTCTGGACATGGAAAAACGGCTTGCCGGGGTGAGAATGGCCAAAAATCCCGATCCGGCGGTAGTATTCGTCCAGGATTCGAGGGCGGCCAGATGCCGTTGTATAGGAAGCTCCCGAAACGGGGTTTCAAGAACCGTTTCAGAAAGGTCTACGGCGTATTGAACATTGGTGATCTGTCAGAGATCAGGCATGAAGGAGTGGTGGATATCGCCGTTTTGAAAGCATTGGGACTAGTATGTAAGCGCCATCATCTCCTGAAAATATTAGGTGACGGAGAGATACAGCAGCCGGTAACGGTTCGCGCCCACGCGGTCAGCGAAACTGCTAAAAATAAAATAGAGACTGCTGGAGGACGGATAGAGATCATTACGAACCGGGGCCAGGAGGCAAATATTGTTTAAGGGATTAGGGGGTATAGGCCAAATACCGGAGCTGCGTAAACGCATTGGTTTTACGTTGCTTATGCTGGCTGTATATCGGGTTGGAGTCCAGATCCCTACTCCTGGTATTGATGTCGCGGCCATGGCGTCCTTTTTCGATCGTGCCCAGGGGACGCTGTTTGGTATGTTCAATATGTTTTCTGGCGGGGCGCTTGAGAATATGTCCATTTTATCTTTGGGCATAATGCCTTACATCAGCGCCTCCATCATTATTCAGCTCCTTACAGTAGCCATCCCGCACCTTGAGGCCTTAAAAAAGGAAGGTGAGGCAGGAAGAAAGAAGATCAGCCAGTATACCAGGTATGGTACAGTGGGCCTGAGCATTATTCAGGGGCTTGGAATAGCCATTACTCTTGAGAGTCTAACAGCTCCGGGGGGCGCTCCGGTCGTAGCAGAGCCCGGCTGGCCTTTTCGGCTCTTAAGTGCTCTGACCTTTATGTCAGGGACAGTATTTCTGATGTGGCTCGGAGAGCAGATTACGGAAAGAGGTGTTGGTAATGGTATTTCTCTGATTATCTTCGCCGGCATTGTAGCCAGGATGCCTTCAGCCATGATAGACACGTTCAGTCTGATGCGTACAGGTGATATACACCTGGCTCTAGTTATATTTCTTTTAGTGATGATGGTGGCGGTAATTGGATTTATCTGCTTTATGGAGCGGTCCCACAGGCGTATTCCAGTCCAATACGCTAGGAGAGTAGTGGGGCGAAAGGTATATGGAGGGCAGAGCACCCATCTGCCTTTAAAAGTGAATACTGCAGGAGTAATACCACCGATTTTTGCATCGTCTATTATGATGTTTCCTGCAACCATAGCAAATTTTATCCAGGTACCCTGGATGCAGAGTATATCTCAGGGTCTGAGACCCGGGAGTTTGTTTTATGAGACGATCTTTGTAGTGGCCATTATCTTTTTCTGTTATTTTTATACAGCCATGATCTTCAATCCGGTTGATATAGCAGATAATATGAAGAAACATGGGGGTTATGTCCCAGGTCTTAGACCAGGAAGGCGTACTTCTGAATATATTGACAGGGTCCTTACCAGGATTACCCTGATAGGTGCCATTTATGTTTCCGCGATTTGCGTATTACCAAGCATATTGATTTCAAAGTTAAATGTGCCTTTTTATTTTGGTGGAACGGCCCTTCTGATTGTTGTAGGTGTGGGAATGGATACCATGGCTCAAATTGAATCCCATCTTATCACCAGGAGCTACGAAGGGTTTATGAAGGGGGCCAAGCTGAAGGGAAGAAGGTAGAGTGAATACAAAAGGAACAAAGGAAAACTAAATGTCCAAAGGTGATGCAATACAGGTTGAGGGAAAGGTGCTTGAAACCTTACCCAATGCCATGTTTCGCGTTGAGCTTGAAAATGGTCACAAAGTACTTGCACATATTTCAGGTAAGATGCGTATGCACTATATAAAAATATTGCCTGGTGATACAGTGACCGTAGAGCTGTCGCCCTATGACCTGTCCAGGGGCCGTGTTGTATATAGGGCCAGGTAAATCTTAGTTGCAGAAAAAGATTGAATCCTGGTCCGGAAGAGCGAAGAGGAATATGCCATGAAGGTTAAAGCATCAATCAGACGTCGTTGTAAGGACTGCAAAATAATCCGACGCAGAGGCATACTGCGAGTGCTTTGCAAAAATCCAAGACACAAACAGCGACAAGGATAGCTAGGGGGTTGATCCGTGGCAAGAATTGCAGGTGTTGAGCTGCCAAAGAACAAGAGGCTGGAGATTGCGCTCACATATATTTATGGGATTGGACGTACAACTGCCCAACAAATTCTGGATAAGTCAGAAATAGACAGAAACAAAAAAACCGATGATTTGACGGATCAAGATATCACGTCGCTACGGAAGACTATCGATGCCGATTATAAAGTGGAGGGAGATCTTCGTAGAGAGGTGTCATTGAACATCAAACGATTGATGGATTTTGGCAGTTATCGGGGGCTTAGACATCGTAGAGGACTTCCTGTTAATGGACAGCGCACCAAAACAAATGCTCGTACACGAAAGGGTCCCAGGCGCTCAGTAGTCAAAAAGAAGAGAAGAATTTAGTAACGGAGGGCAGAGTAATATGGCATCACCGAGAAGAGGTGGCCGAAAAGAAAAGAAGAATGTGCCGGAAGGTATTGCGCACATACGATCTACTTTTAACAATACTATAATAAACATAACTGATAAACAAGGGAATACAATTTCCTGGTCAAGTGCAGGGACCCAGGGTTTTAAGGGTTCAAGGAAAGGCACTCCGTTTGCCGCCCAGGTAGCGGCTGAAAACGCTGTAAGAAAAGCAGCAGACCATGGCATGAGAAGTGTTGAAGTACATCTCAAGGGACCAGGTTCCGGAAGAGAGGCAGCAGTGCGGGCCCTCCAAATAGCAGGATTTAAAATCTCAGTTATTCGAGACGTAACATCAATACCTCATAACGGTTGCAGATCTCCAAAGAGACGAAGAGTATAGGACTGCATCAGAGTATTAAGTAAGCTTATTTATATGTTTCCAAATTACCGGAGGAAGTATTTTGGCTAGATATACAGGACCACGATGTCGCTTGTGTCGCAGAGAGGGTTGCAAACTTTTTCTTAAAGGAGACAGGTGTTATTCAGATAAGTGTGCCTTTGAAAAGCGCAGTTATGTGCCGGGAGAACATGGACAGGGCCGGATAAAAGTTTCTGACTATGGGATTCGGTTGAGAGAGAAACAGCGGGTTCGGCGTATGTATGGATTACAGGAGGCACAATTCAGGAGTTATTTTGATAAGGCTGATCGTCAAAAGGGGGTCACCGGTACTAATCTTCTAGTACTTCTGGAAAGACGTCTTGACGGCGTGGTTTATCGCCTTGGCTTTGCTGAGTCCAGATCACAGGCCCGTCAGTTAGTCCGTCATGGACATTTCATCATAAATGGGAAAAAAGTGGACATACCGTCTTTTTTGGTAAAGCAGGGAGACGAAATCAAGGTAGCAGAGAAAAGCAAATCTATAGCTCCACTCAAACAGGCGCTGGGGGCAATTGCCCGCAGGGGTGTGCCTGAGTGGCTGGAACTGGATGAGGATAAGTTGCAGGGGACAGTGAAGGCGATGCCTGAACGAGGACACATAACTATGCCCATTCAGGAACAGCTAATAGTCGAATTTTACTCTAAGTAATAACCTGTGATGCTGCTGACCCTAGAGATACTCTAGAGCAAAAAAATGAATTATATCAGGAGTTCAAGAGGCTTAGATAGACGATATGACTGCTGAACAGACTCCATACTATCGCAACTGGCGGGAATTAATTCGTCCCAAGAGGCTGGAAGTTAATAGCGCAACACACACAAGCTTTTATGGCAAATTCAGTTGTGAGCCTCTGGAGAGAGGCTATGGCACCACACTGGGTAACACCTTGCGACGTGTGCTCTTGTCTTCTCTACAAGGGGCTGCGATTGTTTCCGTAAAAATAGAAGGTGTGGTGCACGAACTGGGAACCATACCAGGAGTAATTGAAGACGTAACAGATATTATTCTTAATCTGAAGGGTGTGCGCCTGAAGATTTTCAAGGATGAAGAAAAGATCCTTATATTGGAAAAACAAGGGCCTGGAGAAGTGCGTGCCAAGGATTTAATTGCTCCACATGGTGGAGTTGAGGTTCTGAATCCTGATCATCATATTGCCACGTTGACGGAAGATGGAGAACTACGGATGGAAATGATGGCTAAATGGGGCAAGGGATACGTCTCTGCTGAAAGCAATAAGGACCCTGATCATCCCATAGGTACTATAGCTATAGATTCTCTGTTTTCGCCGGTGCAGAAGGTCAATTTTGTTGTTACCAAAGCCCGTGTTGGCCAGATGACCGACTATGACAAGTTGACCATGGAGGTCTTGACCGATGGTACAGTTCTTCCTGAGGACGCCATAGCTTATGCCGCAAAGATTCTGAAGGATCAATTTACGGTGTTTATTAACTTTGACGAGAAGGAGGAGTCCGAAGAGGAAAAACTCTCTTCTGACTTTGAAGGCAAAATCGAATACCTGAACCGGAAAATTGATGAACTGGAATTTTCTGTACGCTCGGCCAATTGCCTTAAAAACGCAAATATATACTACATTGGTGAGCTGGTACAAAAGTCAGAGCAAGAGATGCTCAAGACAAAAAATTTTGGCCGAAAATCTTTGCAAGAGATCCAGGAAAACCTCGATGGTATGGGATTGCATCTGGGGATGAAGCTTCAGGGATGGAGTCCGCCTGAGAAAACAGACGAGGAAGAAAATACTGAAAAAAAAGAGGGTGATGAGTAATGAGGCACCGAAGAAGGACATGTAGACTGGGGTGTAAGACAGCTCATCGTAAGGCGATGCTCGGAAATATGGTAACATCGCTGTTAAAGCATGGTCGAATTGTCACAACAGTTCCGAGGGCAAAAGAGGTCAGGCGTGTGGCTGACAAAATGGTTACTTTGGCAAAGAGATCGAGCCTCCATGCAAGGCGTCAGGCATTTTCAGTAATACGTGATCGCAAAGTAGTTTCGAAGCTTTTTGATGAGTGGGGGCAGGAATTTGCCGATCGAAATGGTGGTTATACCAGGATAGTAAGGATAGGCCCACGAAGGGGAGACGCTGCCATGATGTCTATTGTGGAACTGGTCACCGACTCCCTGGAGAAGCCCAAGCCTCAACGTAAGCCTCAAAAGATGGTGTCTACTGAGTCCGTGATACCGCAGGCTGCTCCTCCGGAACCGTCTGTGGATAAGCTGGAAAGCATGAAAGAGGAGGAGGGCCCTGCTGAGGAAACCCGAATCGGTGAGGAGGCATCTGTCGCTGAGGCGGGAATCGTAGAGGAAAAATCCGCCACCGGGGTTGAAGCCATAGGAGAAGAGGCAAGCGAGGAGCCCGAAGTTACCGGCAATAAGATTTCCGAGGCAGATGTTGATTCAAAAGAGATGGAAGCAAAAGAGGAGAAAAAGGGCGTAGAGACTGCTAAAGCTTGATTCGGTCTTTAGGGCGTGGAGAAAAATATATTGCATCCGGTGTTGTATAATACGCCATAAATAAGGTTAATTGCCCTCAGAGCTGCAAGTTCTGAGGGCAATTATTTGTTGAGAAAGCCCGACTAAAAAGGATTAACTTTATTGACAACGTAAAAACAGGGGAATAAGCTTCAAAAACTACCTTGGGCTCCTAACCTATTCTATTACTAACAGGGGTAAAGTACATGGCAAAGATGACCGGAAAACAAATGGTCGTAGAGGCCCTCAAGCGGGAAGGTGTCGATGTTATCTTTGGCTTTCCCGGCGGGGCTATTATAGATTTCTACGATACCTTGGAAAAAGACGGCACCATAAAGCACGTCTTGGTCCGACATGAGCAAGGAGCGGCCCATGCTGCCGATGGTTATGCCAGGGCTTCCGGAAAGGTGGGAGTGTGCGTGGCCACGTCAGGTCCAGGGGCTACCAACACCGTTACAGGTATAGCAACAGCAAGTTTGGACTCAATTCCCATTGTTGTATTTACCGGTCAGGTACCTACTGCCCTGATTGGTAATGACGCCTTTCAGGAAGTGGATATCGTAGGCATTACACGTCCTTGCACAAAGCACAATTACCTTGTTAAAGACGTCAAGGACCTTCCTCAGGTCCTTAAGGAAGCCTTTTATATTGCGAGATCAGGCCGGCCGGGTCCGGTCCTTATAGATCTTCCCAAGGATGTTCAGAACGGCAAGGCCGAGTTTGACTATCCACAGGAGATAAAGCTCCGTTCATATAATCCTGTAATCGAGCCTCACGGCAAACAGATTGAGCGGGCCTACAGGTTAATTGAAAAGGCAAAGCGGCCTGTTATTTATGCTGGTGGCGGAGTAATCATCTCCAATGCGCATAAGGAACTCAGGGCACTTGCTAAGGCGATGCATATTCCGGTAACCATGACTTTGATGGGGCTTGGCGGATTTCCCGGCACCCACGAGCTGAGCCTGGGTATGCTGGGCATGCACGGTACATACTGTGCCAACATGGCCATGGCAAACAGTGATCTCATCATTGCTATTGGCGCCCGCTTTGACGACAGGGTTACCGGAAAGATCGAGGCATTTGCTCCGCTGGCCAAGATAATTCACCTGGACATAGATCCCACATCTATTCAGAAAAACGTGAAGGTGGATGTGCCTATAGTGGGTGATTGCAAGAGGGTACTGAAGAAGCTGTTGGACGCCGTAAATGATGGTGGCCGCCCTGCTGAAGCCTGGATGGACCAACACCAGGCTTGGTTGCAGCAGCTTGATGCATGGAAAAAACGCCATCCCCTCACATATAAAGAGGAGCCTGGCGTAATCAAGCCTCAGAATGTCATTGAAAAGCTGTATGAGATGACAAAGGGACGGGCTATCATTACTACAGAGGTCGGTCAGAACCAGATGTGGACTGCCCAGTTCTACAAATTTGACGAGCCACGGACCCTCCTGACTTCCGGCGGCCTTGGAACCATGGG
>JAUXDR010000186.1 GCA_030618205.1 Deltaproteobacteria bacterium
GTGCCAGAAGGGCAGGAAACTGAGGTCCTTGCTCGACGCAGATATCTTCAAGGCCCCATAGGCGAGTGGAGAAAATCTTCCGCGTCTCACCCACCAGGCCCTGGAACAGTTCTGGCACAGGAGGGCCACCGCTCCGGATACGGCAGGCAGGTTGTAACCACACTCAGGGCATATGAGGGGCAGAAAGCGCAAAGGGCCTTGTTGGGAAGGTCCATCCAGAGCCTTTAACATGGCTGTGATTTCTGATTTGTCAATCTCTTGCTCAGGGCATATCCCCCAGACGCCTTTCAATACGTATCTTTCTCTTCTGGGAAATTCCGTCAGGATGAATGGGGCGTAGATCAGGCACTGGGTTTCACCAATAAACCGTTCAAAGAAGGCCGTGTCCTCCTCAAATTGCAGTAGTCGCTTTTCTGCAATGCATAATGCCTCTTTGGCATTTCTCTGTGGTGGGATAAGGTGGTTTCCGTTTACTGCCAGGTTCAGTGTCACAACCTGTGGGTGGATTCCAAGACTTGAACCAGTGTCGATGCCTGAAAAAGCGGTTACTGTGGTGTCCAGCAGGGAGCCGTTTACCTGTCTTTGATCAAGGACCTTGTATTTTAGCCCTCTAAACCTCCAGTATGGAAAGTATAACAATCTTCCTTCACGCCGTGTTGTCAAATCGTCTTTGATGGGCAGTGTGTATCTGAGCGGTCCCTTGGGGACCATGTAGAGACTGGTCTTGCAAAAGGAGCAGGATAATAGCGGGTCTCCTGCTTCGAGATCTACCGGCCCGCCGCACTGAGGACAGTAACCCTTGGCCTTCCATGATTTGTGAGCGTTCACAGGTTCAGCCCTTAAGCTCCCAGCCACACTGATTGCAATATATTGCCTCAGGACGGTTCTTAGAGCCACACTCTTTGCAGATCTTGGGGGCGTGGGTCTGACCCGCAGGGGCCCCGCATGCAGGGCAGAATTTGGCCTTGGGGCTCAAATTTTTTCCACAAATCCCACACTGCCGAAGGACAAGGAGCTGGTGACCGCAGTGGGGACAGAATCTGGCCATAGTCTCCACTGACAGGCCGCATTCAGGGCAATGTTCCTGACCGGTATCTCGTGGCTGGCCAGCTCCAGTCCCTGTTTGAAGACCTGCAAGAAGGCCTGGGATCATTAAACCAAGGCCCATGCCTATACCTCCTTGGGCAAGGCCTTCACCTTCGGCAGCCTTTTCCAGGGCCATGGCAGCCTTCATCTGCATAAGGCCCTGAAGGTCTTTTCCCAGGATTCCGAGCCTGCTTTTATCGTCTATGGCCTGTTGTACCTCTGCCGGAGGGGTGATTGCATTCAAATAGAGATCCCTGAGGGCAAGTCCATAGTGGGCCAGGTCGTTTGTCAATCTGTCAGAAAGTCCCTTGGCCAACTCTTCATACTGGCTCGGAAGTTCCAGCAGGGTCTCAAGGTGTTCTCCCAGGTGATCGTTTAATCTCGAGACTATAACTTCGCTCAGATAATTTTCTAAACTGTCTATATTGTAACTTGCCTGTGTACCTACCAAGGTGTTCACAAAAAGTACGGGTTGGCTCACTTGTATATTGCATATCCCATGGGCCCTTAAGCGAACCAGACCAAACTCCTTGTCTCTAAATGCTACTGGGTCCCTGGTTCCCCATTTCAGGTTGTTAAAGACCTTTAGATTTACAAAATAGACCTCTGCCCTGATGGGACTGGTGAAGGCCCAGGGGAGAGAAAGTAATTTGGTCAGCAGTGGTATGTTCATGGTGCTCAGGGTGTGTCGTCCTGGGCCAATCGCGTCACATGCCACGCCGCTCGAATAGAATACCGCGGCCTGGTTGTCTCGCACGATGACCTGTGCCCCAAGCTTAAATTCACCTGAGCCGATCTCAGGCAGGCGGTGGGAGACTTCAGTACCTGTTTGATCAAACCACTCCAGTACTTCTAAGAAAATGACGTTGTTTATACCCATTTGTATTCTCCATGTTAGAATCAATTCCAAAAGACTGAACAATCACACTGTAAGCGTTTACAGGGTGCTGCAGATGCGAGGCGGAGGGTACGCAGACATACTCCCTGTACTTCAAGTGCCCGACAACAAAGCAGATGCGGTGCCCTGTGAACGCTTACCTATTTTCTTTACGGATAGAACACAGTTCATCTTGAGACAAAACACAGAAAAGCGTATAAAGATTATGAGCAAAAAATAATTACCAGAAAAGGAGCAAATCATGAAAGCTAAACTTTGTTTTATTTACCGGTTTTTGTTGAAATCCCTGTCCTGGACCATGTGGTTCAGCGTATTCACGATTTTTGTTGCATACCCTTATGGATCGGCGGCAGAGGCGGCAGAACCTGAGAAAGTCATGAAAAATGCCATGACCGTGCTGACAGAGATCAGGAATGCGCCAGATGGAGGTATCCCGGATGAACTCCTGGCAAGATGCGAAGGGCTTGCAATATTTCCCTCTGTCTACAAAGGGGGATTTGTTGTCGGGGCCAGTTACGGAAAGGGCCTGATGGCTGTTAGAAATCCCAAAACGGGAAAATGGCGCGGTCCGGCCTTTTTACAAATTGGAAGCGGGAGTTTTGGCTGGCAGATCGGAGTTCAGGCAACGGACCTGATCATGGTGATAATGAATCAAAGGGGAGTAAACGCCTTTTTTAATAACAACCTCACACTGGGGGGAGATATTTCGGTAGCCGCCGGTCCTGTCGGTAGAAAGTTGAAAGCCGCCACTGACGCGACTCTCAAAGCCGAGGTGTACTCCTACTCCCGGAGTAAGGGCTTTTTTGCAGGTCTATCCCTTGAGGGAGCATATTTGCATCATGATTACAAGACCGACGAGGCCCTTTACGGACGTATCCTGACTCCTGGAGAGATATTGTCTCAGGGGGCGGTTTCTGTTCCGGAGCAAGGCCGAAGGTTTCTTGAATTTCTTGACAAAAATTGTCCGTAGGCTCGTTACGTATACCTAAGTTGAGCTATTAGCTGTTAGCCATTAGCGTTTAGCTTTGAAAAATGGTTCATCACGGATTAGTGTGGTAATCCGTGATGAACAGCTATTAGCATTTAGCTTTTAGGTGTTAGTAACCTATTTGGAAAATAGCAGCAAATTAACCGCTAACAGCTAA
>JAUXDR010000104.1 GCA_030618205.1 Deltaproteobacteria bacterium
CCACAGAATATGGATTCATTCAAGGCCGGGGCCTTACCTATTTTGGTAAAGTCAGGGTGATCATGTTCACCTTCCTGGAATGCATAAATTGTATCCGGCTGGGGATAGCCATGCTGCCATTTGTGGATAATGGCCTTCTTGTTATGGCACACCATGCAGCCGATGTTGAGGCTGGCAATCTTCTCTTCTAATTCATCAATCAGGTCATCATCATCATCATCGGCGTACGCCTTCATCCAGTCTCTGATGGTCTTGACTATCTCCCTAGCCACATCATCCGTTGCCTCATCCAGTTGAGGCAGGTGGCATTTGGCACACATCATGAGGTGACGGACTTCGATATCGTCATCCGTCTTGACACCGGAATAGGGAAACAACTTGAGACCCATGTCTATGCTAGTTAGTACCGTCGGAGCCGTCCGTGGAGTACCCAGGATGGAAACGGCGTGAAGGGAATTCTCCCACTGTTCGTATTTCTCTTCGTGACACTCCTGGCAAGAGCTCGAATCATAGCGAGCAGCGAGTTCTGCTATGGTCTTGGCCTTGGGGACCTCCGCAGGCTTTGTGCCACAAAGTCCATAAGAGGACCAGACACAGCTCACCAAAAACAAAAATGTTACAATCCTCAAAACTCCCATAAATACCTCCTTTCTGTTATTAACGGATTGGATAAATTATCTGGATATTTGATAAATTGACCGATAGTTATGTCATAAGGAATTATTTATCAAATACCCAGGTATATATTATTTCAGGTATTACCTTTATCAATACATGGAGCCTAATCAATAGACAGAGACTATCATAACTCAAAAGAGACGTCAAAAAAAATGTATTAGGCCTAATTAGTGCCTGAACGGAAACCCCAAATTTTGTTTTCTCAATTCAGATCAGGGAGAATTAATATATTAAGATTATTTTTTTCTTTAATTCAAAATTTAGAATTTAGAATTCAAAATTGTGTCTGAACTGCTTTTTCGTTTAGACACTATAGGCCCGTTATGATAAGACTGCAAAAATACCTCGCCAACGCCGGTGTATGCTCCAGAAGAGCGGCAGAGGCACTCATCCGCTCAGGCCGGGTCAGTATAGATGGCGAGATTGTTACAGAACTTGGTTCAAAGGTAGATCCATCTACGAATAAAATTCGTGTTGACAAGACCAGGATTCTTTGGAAAAAATCTCCCATTTATCTTTTGCTTAATAAACCTAAAGGGGTCCTGACTACAGTTCGTGATCCCTATGGGCGAACTACTGTAATGGATCTGCTGGAAAGAATTCCGGAGCGGGTTTATCCTGTGGGGCGCCTTGACAAAGACAGCGAGGGTTTGCTCCTCCTCACAAATGACGGGATCCTGGCCCACCGGCTATTACATCCCAGCCACAAAGTTTCAAAGACCTACCATGCAACCGTAAAGGGGAGACCTTCAACGGCAATTCTGGACCTTCTTCGACAAGGTGTAGATATAGAAGGAAAAATGACATTGCCCTGTGAAATGCGCGTACTGGAAACCACGAGACGCTCAACGGTCCTGGAAATTGTGCTGAAAGAGGGTAGAAAACGCCAGATAAGGTTGATGTTCAATACGGTAAACCACCCGGTCATCAGACTGATACGTATTAAAATGGGGCCTGTAGGCCTGGGAAAACTACTGCCTGGCAAGTACAGGATATTGACTGCCCCTGAAGTGGAACCGCTGAAGAAGGCAGTGGGATTGATTTAGCAGCCATTACTAATTCCTGCAGGCGAGTCGCTTGTCTGCTAAATCTATGCTGCAAGACCATAGTCCTTCATCTTGTATAAAAGTGCCGGCAGGCTGATCTCCAGAAGGTGGGAAGCCTTAGTCTTATTACCCTTGGTTTCGTCAAGGGCCTTTGTTATAAGTTCTCGCTCCAACATCTTGCTGCCTTTCTTAATGGAAAAGATAGATCCATCAAGGGCTGATATGGGAGGAGCACTTTCGACTCCAAAACCCGCCCGTATCTGAGGGGGAAGATCCCTAGTTTGTATTATTGGGCTATCCGAATAGACCATCGCCCTTTCTATAGCATTTTCAAGCTCACGGATATTTCCAGGCCACCTGTACTTGATGAAAAGGTGCATTACCTCAGGGCTAACTTTTTCCACCTTCTTCTTTAAGCGGGAATTGTACCTTTCTATAAAGTGATCAACCAGTAACGGAATATCCTCCTTCCTGTCTCTTAGAGCAGGAATAACTATTGAGAGTACATTTATTCTGTAAAACAGGTCCTCTCGAAAACTGCCTTTAGTCATCTCCTGTGCAAGATCCTTTGCAGTGGCTGCCACTATCCGCACATCTACCTGGATGCAGCGAGTATCGCCCAAAGGCCTGACCTCTTCTTCCTGCAAGACCCTCAAGAGCTTAACCTGCAGGGACAAAGGCAAATCACCCAACTCGTCTAAAAACAGGGTCCCTTCGTGGGCCTCTTCGAAGAGTCCTTTTTTGGCCCTAACAGCGTCTGTAAAGGCCCCTTTCACATGACCAAAAAGTTCGCTCTCGAGCAAGTTCTCTGGAATGCCTCCACAATTTATTGGTACAAAGGGCGCCTTGGCCCTGATGCTATTAAAGTGGATTGCCTTGGCTACAAGTTCTTTCCCTGTCCCGCTCTCACCGGTTATCAGCACAGTGGTCTTGTAATCTGCTACTCTTTGAATGACCTCAAAAATGCGTTTAATCTGAAAGCTCTTGGCCACAATATTGTGAAACGAATACTTTTTATGTACCTCTGCCCTTAAAAAGGCATTTTCTTTCAGAAGTCCGGTCTTTTCCTCGGCCCTTCGCAATACGAAAAGCAGATGGTCTGACACTACGGGTTTGAAGATGAAATCACACGCCCCTATCTTTATGGCCTCAAGGGCCATATCAATATCGGCCTGACCGGACATCATGATGATGTTGGCTGATACCCCCGCGTCCTTGGCTTTTTTTAGAAATTGGAGTCCATCCTCAGGCTGCATGTAAACATCACTTATTATGTGATCAAAGGGCTGTTTTTTTGCCAATTCTAGGCCTTCAATGGCATTAGCCGCCTGAACAACATCATATCCGGCCTTTTTTGAGGTCAATATACCGGCAACTATATTCCTCACGTCATATTCATCATCTATAACCAGAATTCGAAGTTTACTCACAATGTTCTCCTAATCAGAAAACCTCCTTAACGTACTAATATTAGCCCCTGGAGATAAAAATCAGATACCAGGCTGTCAGTTCACGCCCCCAGAATAATGATATTAGAGCAGCCCCAGCCAGAAAGGGACCGTAAGGTATGGCCATGTGTCTATCTCCTTTCCGGACTGACATTATCGCCAAGCCGGTAACTGAACCCACTGCAGCACTCAATAGAATTACAAGCGGTATTGCCTGCCAGCCCAAAAATGCCCCTATCATAGCAAGGAGTTTGATGTCCCCGCCTCCCATTCCCTCCCTGCGGGCAATAATATAATAGCCCCATGCCACAAGAAGCAGGATGCCCCCACCCATTATTATACCCAGTAGAGAATCCCACCACGACAGTTCAGGAAGCAAAAAAGACGATAAGAAGCCAAGGGCGATCCCAGGCAAAGACACTGCATCCGGGATGATTTGATGCTCAAGGTCAACAAATGTCACAATTATGAGACATGCTGAAAAATAAAAATAAATAAAAATTTCAGGGCCAAGACCAAACCTATACCAAAGCGCAAGGGCCAAAAGGCCGCCCAATAGCTCCACCAGGGGATACTGCAAGGAGATCCTTGCCCCACAAGAACTGCATTTAGCCCGTAGAAACAAGAAACTCAGTATTGGGATATTTTCCCACCATTTCAGCCTATAGCCACATTTCGGGCAGGCAGAACCAGGCCTTACCACCGATCTTTCTTGAGGCAGCCGGCATATGCACACATTCAAAAAGCTGCCAATACAGGTCCCCAGCGAAAAGACCAGAAAGGACCAAGTGAATGTTGGCAGAGTAATCACATCATTTCCTCGCGCCTTGCTCTCGAACAAAATCTATGAATCTTGCAAGAGGCTCAGGTAGTTTCAGCTTTTCCAGATTCACTTGGCAGGGCACAAAGCTTCAACCGATCCTGTTTGACTAATTCCAGATAATTTTCTTTTATTTCCTCGAACTGAGACATACCCTTTATAAATCGTGAATACAAACTATAGTATTCTGACTGGTCAGGCTCAAACCTCACCTGAATAAACTGGAGGCCGACTCCTGACTTCGTCTTGCTTAAATGTTGCACATAACCCTTAAGAGCAATTACTCCAACCACAGGCAATTCAACCAGCATGTCAGTAATAAACCCTACAGACATGGAGGAATCTACTGCCACATAACATCCCTCTAACGAGATATTGGAAGCATGTCCCCATATATTGAACTCTGGGAAATATACACGGAAGTTCACTGAATAACGCGGTCCTTTACGCTTTTCGCGCATGATAATCCTCCTGGGATAGATGTCTGCTCACTATTTTCAAGAATTAACTGTTGAAGTTCTGTTAACTATTTATTTTACTCTTCGGACAGAACGAAGCGCGAGACAAATTTTTTTTAAAAAGTTCAATTACGTATAGTAGTAGCAGGATCCGGCAGTATTGATGAAGTATCTCCTTTTAGGATAGGGCTCTTGGACCAGCGGCTGCCGACACTTTCTTTTACGGCAAAATTTGCAGGAGGGACTAGTACAGGTAAGGCCCTCACATGTTGTACTTTAATAGTATCTCCTGCCGTACATTCTCGCGCCCATTCACCATCAAGCTGTACAGGAAAATTCTGT
>JAUXDR010000086.1 GCA_030618205.1 Deltaproteobacteria bacterium
CTGTTTATAAGGAGAAGACCATGGGACGCGCCGAGGTGCGTGACGTCTTCCACATTGCCAAAGTCGGTACAGTGGCAGGGAGCTATGTGCTGGAGGGCTTGATCCAGAGAAATGTTCAAGCCAGGCTCTTAAGAGACAACGTTGTAGCCCATAACGGCAAGATAGCGTCTCTTCGTCGATTTAAAGAGGACGTAAAAGAAGTCCAGGCAGGGTACGAATGCGGAATCGGCCTTGAAAGGTTCAATGACGTAAAAATTGGGGACATAATAGAGGCCTATGTAATGGAAGAAAAAGCCCCGGTCCTTGGAGAACCTGTATCTAATGCCGGAGAGAGTAAAATTTGAAATTGGAAACTTGAAATTGGAAAAATACAAAGATGTAGATGCGTTACCTAATTTCTAATTTCCAGTTTCGACATCCGTATTCAATTCGATAATGCATATTTTTTTGAAGAAAGTACAAACTGGTGAATGAAGGATGCCGATAAATGATCGTGGGGATAATCAGGCTCAGGGTAAGATTGCCCGGAAACCATTCGCTAAAGGGGAAACGGCGTGTGATTAAGAGTTTGGTTGGCCAGGTGCGTAGCCGTTTTAATGTAGCTGTATCAGAAATAGCCCTGAACGATGTATGGCAAAGGGCGGAAATAGGAATATCTACAATAGGAAATAGCCAGCCAACAATCAACTCCGTCCTGGATAAGATCCTGGAATTCATTGAAAGGACCTGTCTGGTAGAGATTATTGATACAGATATCGAAATTATTCACATGGGAAAATAAGAAGACAATCATGCCCCACATGTTCCCCCGTTCCAGACGGATAGAGGATCTCCTCAGGAAAGAAATGGCAGACATGCTGCTTGGTGAAATTAAGGATCCAAGGATCCAGGGGCTGGTGACCATAATGCAGGTAGAGGTCTCAGAAGACCTCCGTCACGCAAAGTTTTTTGTTTCGGTTCTTGGAAAAGGGCCTGAAAGGGAATCCGTGCTGGAAGGACTGAATAAGGCTAAGGGCTTCATACGGCGAACACTGGGACACCGCCTTGACCTCAGGCGGATACCTGAATTGCACTTTCAACTGGACCGGAGCCTGGATGACCAGGAAAAGATAGAAAGACTCCTTGCCAGTGTGCAAACAGGCCAACAGACAGAGAATTGAGAACGACTGTGACTGAAGTTTTACCCAAAGACACCAAGACACTGAAGGCTGCGGTAGATGCCATTAATGCATCTGATCGTCTCCTTTTGACCTGTCATGTCAAGCCGGACGGAGATGCTTTGGGTTCTGTATTGGGCCTGGGCCTTGCCCTTAAGGACGCAGGGAGAGACGTAACCCTTTTTATAGAAGATCCCGTGCCGGATTCACTTCAATTTCTCCCCGGCTCTCAGTACCTAGTCAATGAAGTGGCCAATCCGCTGCCTGAAAAGACCACTCTGGTGGTCCTTGATTGCAATGAACCCCACAGGATCGGCAAGCAGGCACAAAGCTTGATAGAACAGGCCTCACTTATTGTCGTTCTGGATCATCACCTGAGCCAGGCCCCGTTCTGTGCCCAAACTCCGGGAACAAAACACCCTCATTGCATAAGCTATATATCTACGGACATTTTTGCCGCAGGGGCCATAGTCCTGTGGATCATCAAAGGACTTGGATGGCCTATAACAGAAGACATCGCCACAAATCTCTATGCTGCCATATTGTCAGACACAGGATGCTTCCGTCATAGCAATACGAACGAGACAGCTTTCCGGATGGCCGGGGACCTCGTGGCCCACGGCGCAAACCCCTATGCCGTTGCGAACAGACTTTATCAAAATTATTCTCTATGCAGACAACACCTTTTAGGCCTTGTATTAAGGACTATTGAAGTAAGAGGGCATGGTAAAATAGGTCTTCTTCAGGTTACTCCGGAGATGTTTCGTGTCAGCGGAGCAACGGAGCACGACACAGATGATTTTGTAGGGCATGTCCGGTGCATAGATACAGTAGAGGTTGCCATTTTCATAAAGGAGGTCCATGCCGGACAGGTATCTGTCAGCCTGAGGTCAAAATCATTCTTTAATGTAGCAAAATTGGCAAAAGAATTCGGAGGTGGCGGGCACTTTCACGCAGCAGGTTTCCGCAAGACCGTGACAGCAGCCGCAATTAGAGAGATCCTGTTGAATCAAATAAATGCCTATTTTGAGGGCTTGGAAACAGCCGATGCTTGATGGTATCCTGGTAATGGACAAGGCATTCGGCATAACGTCCTTCCAAATGGTTCAGGAAGTTCGCAAAAGGCTTAAGGTTAAAAAAGCCGGACATGCAGGTACCCTTGATCCACTTGCCACAGGTATATTGCCCATATGTCTGGGACGGGCGACAAAGATCGTCCAGTTTATTATGGCAGGAAACAAGGTATATCAAGGGACTATGCTCCTTGGAGTAGCTACCGACACATACGATGCAGCAGGCAAAATCACGGAACAGAAACCTTTACCCCCAAGTCTTGACCTAATCTCTTTACAAGAGGCGGCCAAAGAATTTACAGGCAGGCTTCTTCAGCCACCTCCGCCTTTTTCGGCAGCCAAGCATAAAGGGAAACCGTTATACAAATTCGCACGTCAGGGAATAATGGTCCAAAAAGAGTCCAGGCCAGTGCAGGTATTCTCCTTTGAGATCCTTGAAATAAGGTTACCCGAAGTGGACTTCAGAGTACACTGCTCAAAAGGTACCTATGTGAGATCACTTGTACATGAGCTAGGATCAAATCTGGGTTGCGGCGGTAATGTGACAGGACTGCGAAGGACCCGAAACGGAGCCTTCAACATAGAGCATGCCCTGAAAATGGAGACCCTGGACGAAATTCTTAAAAGCAAAAGGCTTCCAGAGGTCCTTATTCCTATTGGGAAGGCGCTGGCCCATATCCCTGCCGTTGAGATAGATAATGAGATGGCAACGGAGTTAAGGAATGGACGTCCAGTTTTGGTAAACAGGCTCAAGGAGTTAATGGAATCGCAAGGCCATAAGTCAGATACGGAGCTGCCTTATCTGCGTCTTCTTCTTTGCCGGCCGCCTTATATAAGAAATGGTTCAAGCCTGCAGGAAAAAGATCTGGTGTCCGTGGTGGCATGGCCCGCAGCGCTGAAATCGGATGGCCACAAAATACTGCGTCCCATAAAAATCTGGCCAAAAGAATATGCTATTACAAATTAAAATCAGAACTATCAAATCGTAGTTATAGTGAAGGAGGAAAAAATAGGTGGTTTTGGATCCAGAACGTAAGAAAGAAATTATAGAGAACTTCCAAACCCACGGGACTGACACTGGGTCCCCTGAGGTTCAAGTAGCCCTGTTGAGTTCCCGTATTGGCTATCTCACCGATCACTTCAAGATCCACAAGAAGGATCACGGCTCAAGACGCGGCCTGTTAAAACTTGTAGGGCAGAGAAGGAGGTTGCTCGACTACCTCAAGAACCAGGATGTGGGGCGGTACAGAAAAATTATAAAGGAACTGGGAATCCGCAAGTAATACGATGTAATAACCGTTCACACTCCTTGGCAGTCAGTAGGTAGGGAGTGAGAACTCAGAGGGGCTTTGCCCCAATTGGAGTGAAGTTTGGTTGAGATGATAAAATTAAAAACACAGATAAATGATATGGCCTTCTCCTTTGAAACAGGACGCTTGGCCAAGCAGTCCAACGGCGCCATTTTGGCCAGCCTGGGGGAAACCGTAGTCCTGGTGACTGCGGTAACCTCCGGTAAAACACGAGAAGGAATAGACTACCTGCCACTCATGGTAGACTACCAGGAGATGTTCTACGGATCAGGTCGTATACCAGGGAATTATTTCCGTAGGGAGATCGGAAGACCCAGCGAAAAAGAAACCCTGACTTCACGATTTATAGATCGTCCACTTCGGCCCAGATTTCCTGATGGATACGCCTACGATACCCAGATAATAGCAACGATGCTTTCTGTGGATGTAGAGGTCGATCCTGATGTAGTTGCCATTACTGCGGCATCCGCAGCCCTTTGTATCTCTGACATACCATTTGACGGCCCTATTGCCGGCGTAAGAGTGGGAAGGGCGGAAGGCAAATTCGTAGTTAACCCTACCAAGACCCAGCTTTCGAATTCCGATCTTAACATCATTGTTGCCGGTACTAGAAACGCCATAGTTATGGTAGAGGGTTGGGCCGCGGCACTTTCAGAACAGGAAGTACTGGATGCTATCTTTTTCGGTCATGAGTCTCTAACGCCCTTGCTCGATCTCCAGGATGAGCTTATTGAAAAGGCGGGTAAGCCCAAGATGACTATCCCTGAACCCGATTCGGACCCTGAGTTTGCAGACAAGGTCAGGGCAATCGCCATGGAAAAGATGCTGGCAGCCATACAGATACCCACCAAGGTCGAACGAGTTCAGGGAATAAGGCGTCTCAAAACAGAAGTTAAGGAGGCATTGGCTGAAGTCCATCCAGGGCGTGAACAGGAGATATCAGAGTGTCTGAATGGCCTCGAAAAGGAGCTGATGCGTACTTTGATTACAAAAGAAAAGCGCCGGATTGACGGCAGGACTTTTGATGAAGTCAGACCGATTTCCTGCTCTGTGGGAGAACTCCCTCGCGCCCACGGCTCAGCGGTCTTCACGCGTGGAGAAACCCAGGTACTGGCTGTGGCAACCCTTGGCAGCTCTGATGACGAACAGAGGATCGAGTCCCCAGTGGGACAATATTATAAGCACTTCATGCTGCACTATAATTTTACCCCTTTCAGCGTAGGCGAGGTCAGGCCGATGAGGGGTCCGGCACGAAGAGATATCGGCCATGGTGTACTGGCGGAACGGGCATTGGCCGGAGTAGTACCTCCTGCGGACGATTTTCCATATACTATTCGCATTGTTTCAGATGTCCTGGAATCAAACGGCTCATCTTCAATGGCTACTGTTTGTGGGGGGACACTTGCTATGATGGATGCAGGCATCCCCGTTCGAGACATGGTGGCAGGGGTTGCAATGGGCCTTATAAAGGAGAATGACGAGGTCATCATACTCTCTGATATCCTGGGAGATGAAGACCACATGGGCGATATGGACTTCAAAGTAGCAGGGACTGAGGAAGGGATTGCCGCGCTCCAGATGGACATCAAGATTTCAGGGATCAGCCGGGATATTTTAAGCAAGGCGCTTATGCAAGCAAAAGATGCGAGGCTCTTTATCCTGGGCAAGATGAAAGAGGTGATAGATCATCCCAGAGAAGACCTTTCCCAGTATGCACCTAGAATCATTACCCTCAACATTAACCCGGATAAGATTCGAGATCTTATTGGTCCTGGGGGGAAGCATATACGTGGCATAATAGCGGAAACCGGCGTAAAGATAGACGTCGATGATTCAGGTGAGGTGAACATCTTTTCCTCTTCAGGGGAAGCAGCAGACGATGCCATCAAAAGGATCAAGGACCTCACAAAAGAGGCTGAGGTCGGAGAGATCTACCTTGGGACCGTGAAAAAGATTATGGACTTTGGGGCGTTTGTTGAGATATTACCCGGCACCGACGGCCTGGTGCATATTTCCCAACTGGAGAACAGGCATGTAAAAAATGTAAAGGATATACTTGCCGAAGGTGACGAAGTCCGTGTAA
>JAUXDR010000037.1 GCA_030618205.1 Deltaproteobacteria bacterium
TTTTCATTAGAGGCAAGTTTGATAGGATCCTTTACCCCATACTCCCTTTCGAGTTCCTCAAGGGGCTTACCTGGAGGATAAGGGACAAGGCTTGTGAGATATTCCGGGACTTCAAAAGATAAAGGCTTTGATTTATTAAACATGTAATGATCCTTAACTGGTTTCCGCAGTTCTCGAATACAGCTTATGTTCTTCCAGCCCGAGATTCGGATTAGCTTCCACCCTGATTTCAACATCAAAGTTTTTTTCAAGGTTATAGAGTTCTAAGCGCTTGCGGTTAAGCAGGTATGAGACAACCTGAGGCGGGGCCTCCAGCACAAGCTGCTCGGAATTCTTTTCATTACTACCTGCCAGATGTGCACTGATTCTTCTCAAGTCCGCCAGTGCAAGGGCCTCCACAGACATCACCACCCCCCTTCCATGGCAGTAGGGACAGGAGCAATAACTGCCTAGTTGCACAGGAGAGCGGATTTTCTGGCGCACCAGTTCAAGAACACCAAACCGTGAAATTCTGGCAATTTCCGTCCTGGCACGGTCCTTTTTGAGGCAATTCCTCATGCGCTTTTCCACCTGTTGTCTGTAGGCCCTGTTACGCATATCAATAAAGTCAATAACTATTATTCCTCCGAGGTCCCTGAGACGCAGTTGTCTGGCTATCTCCTCCGCAGCCTCCAAATTGGTCTTTAGTGCGGTTTCCTCAATATTTTTTTCCCTGACGTTTTTCCCGGAATTCACATCTATAGACACCAGGGCCTCGGTTGGCTCTATAACAATATGCGCTCCGGAAGGCAGGCGAACATTGGGCTGATATACTTGCTCTATCAGAGTCTCAAGATCGAAGTGTGAAAAAATGGGGACGTCGCCTTGGTATAAACGTACAGTGGCTACCTGTCGTGGGGCAATGATGCGAAGAAAGGCCTTTATATTATCATAGACCTCCTGCCGGTCCACCAAAATTTCCTCGACATCACTTGTGAGATAATCCCTCAGAAATCGTTTTACCAGATCCCTGTCTCTATATATCAGGGCCGGGGCCTGAGCGGACTGGGCCTTTTTTCTTAAGTTGCTCCAGAGTCGTGCCAAGTACCTGAGATCCTTCTGTATCTCTACTTTTGGAACGCCTTCAGCGACTGTCCGGGCAATAAGTCCCACACCTTCCGGTAGCTTGCATGCCTTTAAGATCTGCTTAAGCCTTTGACGTTCCTCCTCATCCTCAATTTTTCTGGACACACCTACTTGAGCAGTACCGGGCATCAGCACCAGGTACCTCGCTGGGATTGACAGATAAGTTGTTATCGCAGATCCCTTTATATGGGTCTCTTCCTTGACTATCTGTACAAGAATGTCCTGGTCCTTTTTTATGAATTCATGGATACGTTTTTTGTTTTCAGCATATCCATAGTATTCAGGGTGTATATCAGCTAAGGGCAGATAGCCATTTCTGGGAAGGCCGATATCAATAAAAGCCGCCTGGAGGCTTGGCTCTATCTTTACTATTCGACCTTTATAGAGATTGCCTCTGGTCTGGGTATGGGAAAATGTCTCAATATCAAAGGCCTCAAGACGTCCATTCTCAAGAAGGCCTATCCGGCATTCCTCCGGTGCCTCCATGTTGATTACAATCTGGCAATTGCCGGATTTGCTTGATTTTTTCCTTGGTTTCATATTAGTTTTCGTATACTCCTAAACACCGGCCCTTTTACCGGGAAGATAAAAAAGCTTGTCATTAAATGCCTCGGTCTTTATCAGACCGGAGCTGTACATTCGATTAAGTACCTCCTGGACAGATTCAGCTCCAAGGCCCAGAACCTCCTGAAGGTCTTCGATGTTGAGAGGCCTTCTGAGCAAAGTATCCAATATCTCAGCCTCAATAATCGGCTGGACCCCCTTCTCCATGCTATGACTATAATCAACTACGACTTCGGCCTTTTCACCCAGTTGTTCCTTCAACTCCTCCATCTGCTTTTTTGATAGAGGATTGGCCCATGTCTCGACCGGAGGACGAACTACAGTATTAAGCTGAATCTTGTCGGGCTGGATAGACTTTAAGACCTCTTTAAGGCCACTGATTTCATCTGTACCGTGATTAATCCCCCTGACAAAAAGGACCTCCAGCCAGATCTTTCCCTTAAACTCCTTTCGTAATTTTATTAAGCCATCTAAAATGGTCTTGAGATCCACGCACTTGGCCGGACGATTGATCCTTCTGAAAGAATCAAGCACCACAGAATCAAGAGAGGGCAATAAAATATCCGCACGACAGAGTTCTTCTCTCACTTGAGAATCAGAGAGCAGAGTGGAGTTGGTAATGACTGCCAGAGGTCTATCTGTATGCTCCCTGGCAAAGGCCAGAAGTTCTCCAAGGCCTGTGTGGAGTGTGGGCTCTCCTGAGGCAGTAAAAGTAAGCACATCAAAGGCCGTCTTTTCAGAACACAATACTTCCTCAAGCTCAGCCCTTATATGTCCGGTAGGTATGTATTCATTTCTTTCACATGTGTATTTCTTGGTACCTCCTAATTCACAGTAGACGCAATTCAGATTGCAGGTCTTAAGAGGAAGAATGTCCACCCCAAGTGACAAGCCTAAACGCCTCGAAGGTACCGGACCGAAGCAATATTTCATAATAAATTAGCCGCCTGCGGCGGGATTCTTTTGGAAATTGTTAAGCTATCAAGTAATTTTATATTGAGCGAGGGCTCTGTCAAGCATGACCATTCATACTTCTTAGCTAACAGAGAGTAAACAATTACTCTCAAACGAGCCTTTTTCAGAAGGCTCAAACAGGAGTAAAATCCTGCGTCCCAAGGCCTGCCTGATCATTCCGGATGTCTTGTCAAAAAATGGAAAATCATATACGTTTCAAGCCATCCAAACATGTCGGAAAAAAATAAAATACAACTGGCACTCCTGTGTGGAGGTCGCTCTGCTGAAAGAGATGTGTCCCTTGCAGGGGCACGAGAGGTAGAAAAAGCCCTTGATCCGGGCCGCTACGATATCACGCGTTATGATCCGGCCACGGACCTTAACCGACTTGTCAAAGACACACCACTCCTGGATGTTGCTTTTATCCTTCTTCACGGCCGTTACGGAGAAGACGGGACCATACAAGGTCTTTTGGACCTCATTAGCTTACCTTATCAAGGTTCCGGAGTCCTGGGTAGCGCTTTGGCCATGGACAAACACCTTGCCAAAGTGATTTATCAGGAGGCCGGGATGCTCACTCCTCCATGGATTCACATCCTTCGCAGCGATAAAGTGGACACAAAACAAATCGTGAACCGCCTGGGTATTCCACTCATGGTTAAACCCTGCACCCAAGGATCAAGCGTTGGAATAAGGAAGGTGACGGATGAAAACAAACTTGGTCCTGCCATAAAAGAAGCATTTCAATGGGATAACAGGGTACTGGTTGAATCCTTCATAGAGGGTCGGGAGATCACCGGGGGAATCCTGGGTCTTGAGGAGCTTTTACCACTTCCTGTGGTTGAGATCATCCCTGACTCGAGCTATTCCTTCTTTGATTACGATGCAAAGTATTTACCCGGGGCCACCAAGGAGATCTGCCCGGCAGATATACCGAAGCAGGCATCTGAGAAAGCCCGGGCTCTGGCCGTTGCTGCTCATAAAGCCTTGCAGCTTCGGGCCTATAGCCGTACAGATATGATCCTTGCGGACACCGGCAAAATATTCGTTTTGGAAACCAACACAATCCCCGGGATGACTTCGACCAGCCTATTCCCCCAAGCCGCGGAGGCAGCGGGAATTTCCTTTAGTAAACTGCTTGATCAACTTATTGACATGGCATTATCCTGAAAAGTGCCTAAAGTGAACTAAAGTTTGAAGTGCCTAAAGTTAAGGTATCGCTTCGCTCCATCTTATATTAACCGCGCTGAAGGCGCGCACCACAACTTTAGGCACTTTAGCTCACTTTAGGCACTTCAAACTCATTAAGCGGATGGCAGGGCTAGGAGCGTCTCTCTCTCTTGCGGAAAAGTATTCGAATAGGAGTTTGCTTCAGGCCCAGTTGCTCGCGAAACTGGTTTGCCAGAAATCGTTTATATTGAGATGGTATGACGTCAGGGTAGTTCGCAAACAGGAGGAAAGTTGGCGGTTTCGTTGCTACCTGCGTCGTATAGTAGAGTTTCAAGTGGTGTCCTCTGGAGATGGGAGGAGTTCTTTTTGCTAACGCCTTTTGTAGGACACTGTTGACGCTGCCTGTATTAATTAACGTGTTAAAATCAACATAGACATCGTCTATCAAGGGTAAAATCCGGTTGACATACTTCCCGGTGAGTGCTGAGATGTTTAGGTGGGGAGAATAAGGAATAAACCGCTTTGCCCGCTCCAACTCCCCTGATCTTAATTTCACTAATGACTGGTCTTGCTGGATCAGGTCCCATTTGTTGAACAGGGTAATACATGCCCGTCCATATCTTTCCGTGTAGCCAATCAGCCGTTTATCCTGATCTGTAATTCCTTCTGAAATATCCATTACAATAAGCACAATATCACAGGCCTTAATAACATTAATGGCCTTAATAATACTGAATTTTTCTATTTTATTACTGACCCTGGCCTTTCGCCTTATGCCTGCAGTATCAGTAAGCAGAATGTCCTTTCTGCCGGGTCGCTGAAGAAGTGTGTCTATGGCATCTCTTGTAGTACCCGGCACATCGGTAACAATCATGCGAGGCTCTCCCACCAGTCTATTTAGTAAGGAGGATTTTCCCGTATTTGGTCTACCGATTAGCGCCACTTTTATTGGCTTATCCTTGGGTTCCCGAGTTAAGCCTTCAAGGTCTGCCGGAATATCTTTTAATGGCTGGTCCATGTGTTTAAGCACATCAACCACTCTTGTCATCAGAGCATTCATTCCCTTCCCGTGTTCAGCCGAGACTGGAATGACTTCGTTCACACCTAATTCGTAAAATTCACCCAGATTGAGCTCGCGAGAAGGATTATCCACCTTGTTTATTATTATTAAATATGGTTTCTTATATGGACGTAGTGCGTCGATGATTTCCCTGTCTGCAGGAGTGAGGCCTTCTTTAACATCCAGAATTATCAAAAGCAGATCAGATTCTTCTACTGCCTTTAAGCTTTGCTCATGGACAATTCGGGATATGCGGTCCAGATCGGGAGATCTGTCCATGCCGCCCGTATCTATAAGTTGCATTGTAAGACCATCCCAACTGAGCTCGGCATAGCGGCGGTCTCTGGTGAGCCCGGGAGTCGAATCTACCAGTGCATCTCTTGTGCGGGTAAGCCGGTTAAGAAGTGTAGATTTCCCCACGTTTGGGCGTCCTATCAGTGCAACTTTTGGTATTTTTTTGTTTTTGAACTTGGAATTCATGTTGTTGTAGTAAAGTTAGGCATCCTTCATTCACCAGTTTACACTTTTTTCGAAAAAGTGTGTATTATTGAATGCCGGTGTCGAAACTGGAAATTAGAAATTAGGTAACGCATCTAGATCTTTGTATTTTTCCCAATTTCAAATTTCAAATTTCTGATTTTTAATTTCACTGCCAAAATACAAGATCAACAAAAGGATGTCTAATAATTAGAGGTTGTTCTCCATGAATCCGGTATTGGATGCCATATATAAACGCAGAAGTGTGCGTGATTTTACCGCTGATCCTATAGAGCGTGACACACTAATAGAAATTATCAGGGCAGGTACCCGGGCACCTTCGGGACTTAACAACCAGCCTTGGCGTTTCGCAATAGTAACGGACAAGGATCTAAAGGCCAAGGTTGGGGAACTGACCCGTTACGAAAAGGTTATAGAAGGGGCTAAAGCCCTGATTCCTGTCTTTGTGGACAGGGATGCCATGTACCATGAACTAAAAGACCATCAGGCCATTGGCGCCTGTCTTCAAAATATGCTTCTAGCCGCTCATTCACTGGGCCTTGGGGCTGTCTGGCTGGGAGAGATATTGAAGAATTCCGATCGAGTGCGAATGCTAATGGAGCTCCCGGAAAATCTTGAACTCATGGCAGTCCTGGCCCTGGGCCATCCTGCCCATAGAAACCAGACTTCGACTCGCAAGTCACTTGAAGAAGTGTTAGTATTTGAAAAATAACAAGTATAGGAGGATGTAAAATGCGTTTTCACAGGAAATTATCAGCTGTCTTTTTTATTACTGCTTTAATCTTCTATCTGCCAAACTTTCTTCTGACTTCGTGCGCCCAGACGAGTTCGGCACCAGGGGAGTCCTCGACGGGATTCTCTGAAACTGCTCCGAGTTCTGAGGCGGCCAGTGTTTTTTATGAATTTCCGGATCTTCCTATACCCATTGAACTTGAAAGGGTTGAAGACAAGACGATAATGATTACGACTGTGGGCTTCCAGGGTGGAATATTGGTATTCAAGGGCAGGGTAACCGTGGTTTCATTGGTGGAATTTTTCACAAAATCCATGCCTAAGCATGGCTGGGTATTGAATGGTACATTGAACGCAAAGCAAAGCTTCCTTGCGTTCTCCAAAAGAGGTATCTCCCATTGTTTTATACAGATACGTGAAGGACGAATGGGCTTTAAGACCGAGGTCAAGATCTGGGTGAGCAACCTACTTGCCCAATGATAATGTGAAACCGATTCCTGGCTCAGAGATTCTATCTGAGGAGGCCCTACCTTATACGCCATTAGAGGGGAAGACCGTCCTTCTTGGAATAACCGGTGGGATTGCCGCGTATAAGGCGGCGGATTATTCCAAGAAGATTCGTGCATTGGGTGCACGGGTAATACCCGTGATGACCGGGCATGCAACCGAGTTTGTATCGCCCATTACTTTCGCGGCTCTTACAGGCGAAAAAGTATACACGGATCTGTTTTGCGTGGAGGGTTCTGAGATCATCCCTCACATAGAGCTTGCCAGGTCTGCCGACCTTTTTCTGGTGCTGCCTGCTACTGCAAATGTGATTGGCAAAGCCGCAAATGGTCTGGCAGATGATTTCCTGTCCACATTACTCCTGGCGTTTTCCGGTCCGGTACTTTTTTCCCCTTCAATGAATCCGGCCATGTATGCGCATCCGGCGACTCAGGCAAACATGGAGCGTCTTAAGGCATTAGGCTACAGAGTAATAGAGCCGGAGATAGGGGAAACGGCCTGTGGCGACCGGGGCCAGGGAAGACTGCCGGAGTGGTCTGTGGTGAGGGAGGCCATACTAAAGGCAATAAGTCCACAGGCTTTGAGAGGAATGAATGTACTGGTATCTGCCGGGCCGACCAGGGAATATCTGGATCCTGTCCGGTATATTTCTAATTGTTCCTCAGGATTCATGGGTTATGCTATGGCCAGGGTTGCCTTCAGGCGCGGTGCGAGAGTGACCCTTGTAAGTGGTCCTGTCTCCATTCCACATCCTCCTGGGATAAAGCTCTGTCCTGTGGAGACTGCAGGCGAGATGGAGGATATAATTGGCAAGTTTTCGCAAGATGCTCATGTAATAATCATGACTGCCGCAGTGGCAGACTACACACCTGCTGTCAGGGCCGATCAGAAGATCAAAAAAGATACCTCCGAACTGCGTTTAGATCTTGTACGGACAAATGATATCTTGTCGCAGTTGGTAAGGAGTCGTAAGGGCAGGCAAATAATCGTCGGCTTTTGCGCAGAGACACAGGATCTTAAAGCACAGGCCATAAAGAAAATAAAGCTTAAGGGGGCGGATTTACTGATTGCCAATGATGTGTCCCAGCCTGATGCCGGCTTTGATGTACCGAATAATAGGGTCCTAATTGTCTCCGCAG
>JAUXDR010000200.1 GCA_030618205.1 Deltaproteobacteria bacterium
CGAATGCCTTGTGACTTTGGGAGAGCCTGCTGCATATGAAGACGAGACACTGGTCCATCTCATAGAGAGGAGCCAAAAAGTCGTCGATCGTATGGCCCGGATAAAGTCCGAACACGAGCAGGTTGTCCGTGATCTGGAACAAAAGGGAAACGATCTGCAAGAAGCAAAATCAAGGGCCAAAAAGACCGAACAGGATCTCTTGCAATGGCAATCCAAATGGACAGAGGCGATCCGGTTTCTGGGTCTTGAATCTGATGCCGACCCTGCTCAGGCCATTTCTGTGATAGAGGATATCAAGGACCTCTTTGTGAAGCTCAAAGAGGCGGAGGTGCTTCACCAACGGATTGATGGCATTGATAGGGATGCAAAGGCATTTGCAGGGAAAGTCATTGATCTGGTAGAGCGCGAGGCCCCGGACCTGTCGGGACTTCCGGTCGAACAAGCTGTTGCGGAATTCAATGCCCGGCTTACCAATGCCCGCAAGGCAAAGACGCAACAGCAGAGCCTGGAGCAGCAAGGCAAACAGGAGCAAAAAAAGCTGCGGATCGCTGAAGACAGGACAGCCAAGATCCATGCCCAACTGGCGACCATGTGTCAAGAGGCCCGGTGTAAGAGCCATGAGGACCTGCCTGCGGCTGAAGAGCGTTCGGCCAGCCGCAAGCAGATCCAATCCCAACTTGCGCAACTGGAAGAACAGTTACGCAAACTGAGCGGCGGTGCAACCCTTGACGAATTTATCCAAGACGCTCAGAGCGTTGATCCGGACAGCATCGACCCTGTTGTGGAGCGGCTTGGTGAGGAAATCGAACAGTTGATCCGGCAAAAATCAGATCTGGACCAGACCATTGGGAGCGAGCGGACTGAGCTGAGCAAAATGGACGGCAGTGCCCTGGCTGCCGAGCTGGCCGAAGAAGGGCAGGGGCTCCTGGCTCGCCTTGAAACCGACGCGGAACAATATGTCCGCCTCCGCCTCGCATCAACTGTTTTAAGTCAGGCGATTGAAAGATACCGCGAAAAAAACCAGGGTCCGATTTTGAAACGCTCAACGGATCTTTTTGCCCGTATGACCCTCGGTTCATTTGAGGGGCTCCGTTTGGAGTTCAGCGAAAGGGGTGATGCAGTGCTTGTGGGCGTCCGGCCTGGGGGCAAGGAGATCGTCGGTGTCGGGGGCATGAGTGACGGGACTGCTGACCAGCTCTATCTGGCTGTGCGGCTGGCCAGCCTTGAGACATATCTGGAAAGAAACGAGGCCATGCCATTCATCGTTGATGATATCCTGATCAAGTTTGATGACAACCGGGCCATTGCCACCTTGCAGGTCCTGGCCCAACTGGCCGAGCGGACACAAATCATTTTCTTTACGCACCACCGGCATCTTGTGGAACTGGCCGAGGCCAATATTGATGGGGATGTATTGTTCGAGTATTCACTGTAGAGCCTCTGTAATGTGAGCCACTTGCAAAAGAATAAAGAAACATCTGTCATACTTGTCCATGGCCTCTGGACGAACGGGATGGAAATGAGCCTTCTCAAACACAGGCTCAATCGTTTTGGCTATCGACCATGGTCTTTCCGTTATTCCAGCACCCGCCTGGATCTTACCGAGATAGCAACTCGCCTGAACACTTTCGTGGAGAAAGTCACGGCCCAAACGGTCCATTTTGTGGGACACAGCCTGGGCGGACTGGTTGTTCTAAAGCTATTTGAAGTTTTCCCTCGTCAGCGTCCCGGACGTATCATCGCCCTGAGTCCGCCATATCAAGGCAGTGAAACAGCACGGCGCTTAATTCGCTTCCCGGGTGGCCGGAATCTGATCGGCCGCAGCATAACCCAGTTGCTCAAAGGTGATGTTCCGACATGGTCAGGCGAGAGAGATCTCGGCGTAATTGGCGGCACTCTGAATTTTGGTTTTGGCAGACTGATCGGTGCGGTCGGTCGTTCAGGCGACGGAACCATACGTCTTGAGGAGATGCATATCCCTGAAGCCCGCGATTTCATCACCCTACGTGTGAGTCACATGGGCCTTGTGGTATCCAGAAAGGTCGCCACGGAGACATATCATTTCCTGGAACACGGACGTTTTTCTACAGTTTCTTCCTGAACTTTCCTGACAATGGGGTACACGGCCTTCTTTTCAACCTCACCAAAAGTGACCAGCGCAACATCCTAAATACTCTGCGGAAATTAGCAAACATGACGTGGCAACAGGTATATTCAGATTATGGTCTAAAATGGGAAGTCATTTTATCTCAAAAAGGCCCAAGTGGGAAAAAACTTTACAGTTTTCGTATTGGAAAGGGATTTCGGGGAGTAGCGTACCGTGATGGTTTATGGCTACGCCTGTTGTCGTTACATCCCGATCATGACTCTGCTTATCAGTAGGCCATTCTGAACAACGGTCACGGTGCGCCGTGTAACCGGCATTCCTGCCGCGACCCAAGAGCATGTCAACCTTTCACTGGCGTCCCCTATAGCCCCCATGGCTTTTATGCGGATTTCCTTCTGTCCTTTCCGGATCTCCTATCTTGACCACTTCTGCGTTCAGGTTCTTTGTAGTTCGGATCATTAAACTTCCTGCGGTCTACCCCCGATCTTCGTTCTTTTTCGGAACGACGCTCTTTTTTCCCCATAAGATTTTCCTCTCTCTATAAGAATATGTCTAGTTAGTAAACGATGTATCCCTCATATCCTTGGCTTCTCGGGACACTTGGCGCCTTCATCGAAGACAATCTTGTGCCCGTTCCCTTTCAGTAGCTCGGCTCCCACCGGCAGCATCACCACCCTACATTCGTTCTGCTTGATCTCGCGCGGAATACCAATAATCATGTCTTAGCTCACATTTCCTGGTTTAGGTTGTTCCATCCAAGCACTGAACGTTGGCATCACCTGGACCAAAAGCCGCACGGCTTTTGGGATCTGGTGAATGCCCTTGTGTACGCCCGGCATG
>JAUXDR010000025.1 GCA_030618205.1 Deltaproteobacteria bacterium
ATTATTAGATGAACCAGAAGTGTCCGGTGTCTGATAAGTTGTTCTAAAGGCAGGTTTTCAATTTCCTCCGGAGGCAGCAAACGAACAACAATACCATCTTGCGGTACCCAGCCAAACCGTGGAACCAGATCCTCAAATAAAACAGGATGGAACTCTGTAAGCTTTTTCAATACAGCCTTCACAACCTTTAGATCACGGTGGTGCCAGGCAAGGTCCCTAAAGACCCTGGAATTCCCAGACAGGAGGTACTGCTTGCGTTCCAGCTTATCCACCTGGCAAAACCTTGGTATCCTCTCAAAAAACTTGTGCATGGTGAACTCGCTGTCCACCTCAATCTCCAGCACGCACTGGGCCATCTCAAGCACTGATTCATGACCTCGTTTTATTATTCCTTTGATAAAAGGCTTGGCTGACTCCGGAGATATCCGGTCTTCACTCTTGTAACAGACCCGTCCACAACGCTCGATCTGCTCAAGTAGTCTTCCATGAGTAAAAAATTCGTCCAATACACTAAAGGAAGGATCTATGACTTTCATGCAATCACTAAATCACCAAATCACTAAATCTCTCAATTACTCATCTGCCTTATAAAAAGCATCAAACGCCCTATAGGTCATAAACAGGTCAGTCTTATGTGCAACCTCAAAGGGCGAGTGCATATTTAGCAGGGGAGGTCCTGCGTCGACAATGTCCAGGCCGCGCTGGGCAAGATACTTGGCTACAGTACCCCCTCCTCCTTCGTCCACCTTGCCCAACTCTCCGGCCTGCCAGACCACCTTGGCATCGTTCCAGACGCACCTCAACCAGTTAACATATTCAGCATGAGCATCATTTGCTGAGTACTTTCCTCCTGAGCCGGTATATTTCGTCAAGCAAACCCCGTGTCCGATCAGTGCATCATTGCGTTCGTCATGGACTTCTTTATAATCAGGGTCTATCCCTGCTGTAACATCCGCTGAAATGGCCTTGGACGCAATAAGCATTCGTACAAGGCTATCCGCCTCGATTTGAAGCCCTCCGTTCCGCATGAGATCATACAACACCACCTCAAAAAAACTGGACTTGGCCCCTGTATTTCCGTCACTACCTATTTCTTCCTTGTCAAGAAACAGGGCGACTGAGGTAACTTGAGGTTCCTCAAGTTCAAGGATGGAGTAAAGAGAGGCATATGCACAGGACCTATCATCCTGCCCATAGCCACCTACAAAGGCCCTGTCCAGGCCCACATCCCTTGAAGCACCTGCAGGGACAATTTCCAGCTCCGCACTTATTAGATCCTCTTCCACCAGGCCGTATCTTTCGTTCAGAATCCTTAAAATACGTAATTTTACGCCATCTTTTAGGTCTTCTGGGCCTAAAAGAGGTAAACCCCCTATCAACACATTAAGCTTCTCTGCCGGTATGGCCTCTGAAATCTTTTTCTCACCCTGCACCTTACGGGCAAGATGTGGCAAAAGATCATTTATTGTAAGTACAGGATCATGAGGATCCTCACCAAACTCAATAGGAATTGCGCTCCCGTCTTCTTTCAGTGCCAGGCCGTGGATAGCCAGAGGACGGGCTACCCAGTGAAACTTCTTGATTCCTCCGTAATAATGTGTCTTTAAAAAGGCCATTTCCAGATCTTCATAGAGGGGATTCTGTTTCAGGTCCAAACGGGGTGCGTCTATGTGTGAAGCAATGATCCTGACCCCATCACCGACAGGTGCCTTACCTGTTACGGCCAGGGCAGCCGCCTTCCCCCTAAAGGTCCACAAGACCCGATTGGAACCGGACCCGGCCTGTTCAAACGGCACAAAACCTCTCTCCTGCGCCATGCTTGCAATGATGTTAACAGACTCCCGTTCGGTTTTTGCCTTACTTATAAAGTCCTTATACTTGTCTGAATACAAAAGGGCCTTTTTTCGGTCTTTAGCTGTAATCTGGGACCAAACAGGTCTTCGGCTACGGCATAGGTCCTTTTCAAGGCGTTTCCACTCGGTTTTAGAAAGACGTTTTTCGCTCATTTTTCCTCATCCTGGACCTAAAGGGTACAACCTTATCTTTTTTTGAACAGGCTGGTTCTTTTTCTCTGGATTTCACTATTGGCAAAAGCGGTCGCACCCTATCACACTTCACACCATTATTTTTACAGATATCAAAAACCCCTTCAACTTGGCTGTCTGCTGCCGACATGATAGACACAAAGACTTTCTTAACTCCGTATCTTTTAACAATGTCAGGTATGTCTTCCCTGGCTCCCAAGACCTTGATGCCATGGATTATCTGGCTTTTTTTCGCAGGATCGTCATCAATAAAACCCACCGGTAGATAATCGTGTTTTGAATTACGCCTAAGTTCCCTCAGAAACAGATCTCCGCCATCCCCTGCTCCCACTATTAGAATAGGTGTCGAATTACTGCGCTCAGCCTGCAGGCTGAAATATTCCTTAAAGAATCGCATAAGTAAACGGACGCCACCTATCATTATCAAAGTCAATAGGGCATCGTTCAGGAAAAGAACTCTGGAATAACCTTCGAAGCGGTAAATATATAAAAGTAATCCGACAATAATTAGGGAGCTAGCTACAACTGCCTTAAATATCTGCCCCATATCTCCGACACTCACATACCGCCATTGACCTCTATACAGCCCAAAGATCCAAAAACAGCACAGCTTGATAGGGATAATCAAAGGAAGAGATTTCTCTATAAGCTGTTGATTCCACAAACTAATAACACCATCGTATCGAAGAAGATAAGAAGTCAGATAGGCAATGCTTATAAGCACGGTATCCACCACTGCCTGGAGAATTTGCTTCTTATTAAGCATTCGGGATAAAAGTGAGGATCGTCGAAACACAGTATCTGAATCCCCTGCCTTGCTATCATAAACAGTGCCATTCAAGTGTGTAAGAAATGTTCCGAAAAACAAGGAAATCACCGCCACCACACTCAGCATAACCAGGAGTCCCTGGGCACTTTGGTATGACAGGTATAAGGCTAAGGCTGATATGCTTCCCGCCCATGCCATGAGTGTTAACACAGTCCTTTTTTCTGAATATCCCAGCAAAACCATGCGATGAGAGGTATGATCACGCCCTCCTTTAGAAATAGGTCGTCCGGTCTGGACCCTGGTAAAGGATACAAGGGCGGTGTCAAAGAGTGGTATAATCAGGACCGCCACAGGAACCACCAGCACCAGCACCAAGCTGGTAACTCCAGTGTAACCTCCGGCTGCTGGATCAGGTAGCCCCGACGTCCAAGTACCTGTTACGGTCAGACCGGCCAGGAGAAAGCCCAGGAAAAGACTTCCGCAATCTCCCATAAATATTTTGGCGGGATTAAAGTTATATATCCAGAATCCAGCAGTAGCCCCCGCAAGGAGTATAGCCGGCAGACCTAATAGAATCGGACCTCCAAGTTGGCTATATACCCAAAGTGAACAGGCAGCTATAAACGAAATGCCGGCCGCCAGACCATCCATGTTATCCAAAATATTGACCGCATTGGTGATAGCTACAAACCAAAAAAGTGTTACAATAATAGATGCGGCGGGATGCCCCAGCCCTTGTATCCTCACCCCCCCGGCCACAATCAGAGCAGAGATGATTAATTGCCCTATAAATTTACTTTGAGGCGACAGGTCGTTAACATCATCAACCAGCCCCAATAAGAACATTGCACTTGCTCCCAGAGTCAGGACAAGCATGGGAGATGAGATTTCTCTGAGAAACAAATTGGGAAGCATAAATGACAAGAATAACGCAATGCCTCCCAGAAGGGCCGTTGGACGCCTATGCCACCGGTCCTCCCTGGGCTGAGCCATAAAGCCAATGCGTCTCGAAAGCCAGATCACGCATGGAGTCAGGAAAGCACTTAGTCCAAAGGAGTAGAGAAAAAAAAGGCCTGCATCAAGTAGGGTAATCGACATACTAGATAATAGAACGAAAATATTCCACAGTCTTTTCAAGAATTGTATCAAGAGGCGTTTGTGGAACAAAACCTATTAAGCTATTGAGTTTTTCAGATGAAGGGACCCTACGCATCATGTCTTCAAAGTCTTTGCCGTAGACCTGTTCATAAGGTACATAAATTATTTCAGACTTGCTCCCAGCAATAGACTTAATACGCTCGGCAAGCTCTGATATAGAGATTTCTTCTGTGCCCCCTATGTTTACTATTTTACCTAGTGCCTCTTCGCACTTCATAAGCCGGTATATGGCCTCTACTACATCCCCAAAATAAGTGAACGTACGGGTCTGCCGACCGTCACCAAAAACTGTTATAGGCTCATCCCTCAGCGCCTGCTGAATAAATCTGGGTACTACCATCCCATAGAGACCTGTCTGCCTGGGACCTATTGTATTGAAACAACGGAATATGGCCACGTTAAGCTTTTTTGTACGATGATATGCAAGTGCGGTAAACTCATCTATAAGCTTCGAAGCTGCATAACTCCAACGCATGGTACTGGGAGGACCATAAATTAAATTATCATCCTCTTTAAGAGGGGCGTGCATATGTTTCCCATAGACTTCCGACGTTGATGCTATGAGTATTTTTTTCTTGTACCTGTTGGCCATCTTAAGCGCAATTTCAGTCCCATAAATGTTGGTTTCAATGGAGGAAAGCGGATTCTCTATGACATATTTGACACCTACAGCAGCAGCAAGATGAATTATTACATCACACTGCTGGATGAGGCTATCCATCCTATCTTTATTCAAGATAGTGTCGTTTATATATTGAAACCTCGGATCACCCTGCATGTGAACTATATTTTCAAAGAAACCGGTGGAAAGATCATCTATGACTGAGACATAGTCTCCTTTAGAAATGAGGTAATCACATAGATGGGACCCTATAAAACCGGCTCCGCCCGTCACTAAAATATTCATGTGCGCTTCTCTCCAGATATTAGCTTTACCTTTTTATCTATAACGCTTGAAAAAATCAAGGAATAATGAGAAAATTATCTAATCGGAACAGAACACTCCTTCCCAGGATTCAAGGACCATATCATCAAGCTTTCGCCACATACGCAAGCCCGAAGGCCCAACCTTTTCCGAGGCGGTCTTTGACTCACTGTAATCTTGACCATAAAAAAGAAACAACCGTAGATTTTTTATTTTACCGCAAGTCCTGTACCGTATTTTTTTTGCACTCTCTACTTTACCTCTGCCCTCGTATATCCGAGCAAGACGTTCATAGCCAGGCCAATACGTCTCGTGTCTTTTTAAAAAAGAGAGCCACATCACAACTGCTTCTGAAAAATTTTCAAAATATTCGTAGGATAAAGCAAGCAGTAAAGGGCATGCCTCTCCTTCCGTCTCACAAAATGGCGAAAAAAGGATCTCTTTAGGTGATAACAATTCCTCACTTCGCACTAGTCCACTCAAGTAGGCCCCAGGAGCCGGCATCAGCCCCCCATTTTTTGCGAGCATTGGAACCGGTCTTTCTTTATTTCCATTTTCCTCTTCGCTACCATATAAAAAGGGGTATTTTCCTGTAGTTATTTTTAAACCCAACGCCTCTGCATCAGCCTCCTGTCCTAATCCATAGGCTGAAAAATTGATCCATCTGCCTCTATGTGCTTCCAGATGATTTGGTGCCTGTTGAATTATTTTCCCATAAAGATCGAGTGCCTCTTCATATCTTCCTGCCAAGCCAAAGGCATAGCCTTCACACAGCAGTCTTTTTTCTTCCCCCCACTTCCAATTGTCGCCTGCACAAATTGAAGAAAGCACTTCCCCGGCTACATCGGTCTCACCCATGTCAAGAAGCAGATAGGCCTGCTTCAGCTTAAGCCTTGCCGAAGAAGGATAAATAGATAGTGCCCCTTCAAGCAAAACAACAGCCTCCTCCCACATATTCATATCAAGGTAACTATCGATCAGCATATCAATAGACCACTGAGACCGGCCCTCAGACCAACAGTGTCTTAACACCCTGTCAGCCACATCATGTTGACCAAGACCCAAAAGCAGCCTCACGCCGGCCTGCAGGAGATCTCTCCTTTCCTCAACCTGGTCGGCCAAAGCAAACAAAGCGTCGTTATATAAACGAAATCTCATCCGGGCACTCATATAACCAATCGATGTGGCAAGAGAAACATATGAGGTCAATATGTCATCATCCTTAAAGAAATCGCTTTCCCTGTCTAAAAGCCTTTCAACACCTTCTCCGTCCTCGTTCCCCAGATAGATCTTTAACAGAAGCTCTCTTCCCTTGATATCATTTTCCAGCTCACTATGCATATCCTCAGTAACTAAAAGGCCTGCCTGATCATAATTCTCAGTCTCTAAAAGCAACTCGACCAAATGCATAGTAATGGCTGGATTGGGCTCAACAAGTAAGAGTTCCTCATAAATGGCAATGGCTGGTGCAAAAAGCTGAAGGCGCTCATACGCGCGGGCCATAAACAGCAGACCCATTTTATTGTTAGGTTCTTCTCTCAGAAAAATTCTGAATGTTTCAAGGGCATTGAGATAATTACGTGAAGCAAAATACAGACGCCCCGAAGTCGCCAAAAGCTGCTTATCAAGCACTTCCGGATGATCATGCTTCAAATCCTCAAGGACCTTGATTGCTGACTGGACATCTCCGTCCATCAAATATAAGGATACAAGCTCATTAACACCCCATATAAGATTATCTGTGTGATCTTCCCCGGTATTATCGCTGGAAAGTGCCACAAACTTCGTAAATATCTTAATGGTCTTATCTCGATCTCCCACAGCTAAAAGGGCCTTTGCATAGTTAGCTAAAAAGTCTGGATCATCTTCATATTGAGGTAGCAATTTATGGAAATGAGATAATGAACTCTTTGCTCTTTTTAAACGCAGAAGCCCACAAGCCAGATTAAACTCAAGGTCTTTTCGGTCAGGTTCAATGGCTAAAGCCTTTTGGAGATATATTATAGACTCATTAAACCTTTTTTGGGATTCCAGGCAACGGGCAAGGCTCTCTAAGACCTTTACCAAGGTCAACTCTTCAGAGATATTCAGCAATTCATTCTTGGCAACGTGGAAATTTTCCCCCTGGAGACTAAGTTCTGTCACCAAATTCTTATAGATGACTGCAGTTTTATCACACTGACCTGAACGGCTTAGAAGTTCTGCAAGAATGAACAATGCTTGAATATCATGGGGTCTGGCTTCCACAACATGCTCAAGTTCAAGTATAACTTGACTTTCTTTATTTAACCGCATTAAAACTAAAGCCAGTTCCCATCTGGCTTCTATGAGACCTTGGCGATCCCTTAACAATTCTCTGTAAAGGGCTACGGCACCATCCAGTTCGTTATTTTTCGCCATTTCCCTGGCTTCATCCCAGACCAGTTGCCATGAAGGAGAAACCGCCTCATGAGTTACCTGAATTCTTGCCTGCGGTATGTTATTTTGAGAGATTTTCACCAAATCCTGCCCATTAGCAGTTGGTGCTAAAATGATGAAACATGAAAAAATGCCTACAAGAAGGTTCCTCATATTAGTCCTGTTACGATAGCTATGTTGAATAAGGATTGCGACAACTAAAACTGATATTATAATAATATATTTCTAAAAGGCACTTGCAAAATACTAAATCTTGTTCTAATGGTCTGTCACAAAATAAATTGTGGTAAGCGTTCACAGGGCACCGCATCTGCTTTGTTGTCGGGCACTTGAAGTACAGGGAGTACGTCTGCGCACCCTCCGCCTCGCATCTGCAGCACCCTGTAAACGCTTACAGTTCGGTGGGTTGCGGTAAAAAGGGCATTGTAATCCCGTGAACAGTTACCTTGCCTTGATACTAAAGTATTTTTTCAGATTCATCCAGCCTTGTTTTTTCGTGTTTTCGTACTTTCGTGTTTTCGTGATTGATTTTTAGTAATTATTTTTCATGCTCAGGGGTTCGGATTGCGTTTCCATTCACAAAATGTTATCAATTTTACATTATGATAGCCTTTGATTTGCGTTGTGACCAAGATCATACTTTTGAAGCTTGGTTTCAGGATGGGGAGGCGTTTGAGACACAGAAGGAGAAGGGTCTGCTGACTTGTCCCGTCTGTGGCAGTAATAATGTCCAGAAAACCCCCTCTATAGTTGCAGTATGCACCAGGTCCGTCGGCAAAGACGGCGACACCTCGGAAGCGGCCTTGAATGAGATGCTGAATAAGCTCTACACTGTGGTGAAAAAAAATACAGAAGACGTAGGGACGGCATTTGCGCAAGAGGCCCTCAAGATACATTACGGTGTGACTGAAAACCGTAACATAAGGGGTGTTGCTACACCAGAGGAAGAAAAAACTCTGAAGGAAGAAGGAATTTCCTTTATGAAAATACCAGTACCGGAAAAAACCTCTACAAAGGGTCATTGAAGCAACCATGGATATGACAAAAAAGGTTCTACTCCGTGTAGAACATGGAAGACTGGTGGAAATGGAATACCAGGTCAGGCTATCCTCGGGAAAAGTAGTGGATTCCTCCGAAAAGTCGGGGGGACCGGTAACCTTTGTATGCGGAAAGGGTAATTTCCCAAAACCTGTTGAGGAAAATATTGTCGGGCTTGCTCCTGGAGAAAGAAAGGTAATATTTGTCCCTCCAAACTACACCTATGGGCGCTATGATCCCGGGAAGGTATCACTGGTGGCCATTGAAAGGATTTCAGGAAAAGTGGAAGTGGGCAAGGTAGTCAAGGCCCCTGACGAATTTGGCTTAAGACAACCAGCTATTGTCAAGTCCATCTGGGAAAGCGCCATGATGTTAGACTTTAACCATCCCCTGGCCGGCAAGACCCTGCATTTTGAAGTATTTGTAAAAGATGTCCGCATTACCACGACGCAAAAGGATAATTAG
>JAUXDR010000092.1 GCA_030618205.1 Deltaproteobacteria bacterium
CAAAAATGATCTACCTCAACCCTCTTACAGTGAGGATATGGCATTGGATCCACGCCATTGGAATAACAACTCTGTGCATTACAGGGGCTCAGATCAGGTTTCCTGAGTATATTAGTCTGTTCGGCTATAGGACAGCGGTGCTGATTCATGATTTTACCGGGATCTTTGTGTGCCTCGATTGGTTGTTATGGTTTTTCTATTACGTGTTCATTGATAAGAGCCTGATAAAGCTCTATGTCCCCAACATGTATGACCTGAAGACGGGAATCATAAAACAGATGCTGTTCTATGGCTTTAACTACTTCAAAGGTGGACCGAACCCTCATCATTCCACGCCTGATGCCAAATTCAACCCCATGCAGAAAGGGGCATATCTGATGATCATGATGACTCTTGTACCGATCATCCTGTTGTCCGGCCTGTTGCTTCTGCTGATTACGCAAAAATGGATGGTGTTTTTGGGCGGGGTAAAAATAGTAATCGGGCTACATTTCCTGGTAGCCTGCTGTTTCGCTGCCTTTCTCTTTGTCCACATGTACCTGGCTACCCTGGGCCATACCTTCTGGGCTCATATCATAACCATGATAACCGGTTGGGAGGAAGAGGTAGAAGATCACTAACCAATAAATCAATAGGGATTGAGACGACCTCTGAGGTCGTCTCAATCTATTATTCAAGAAGCCGGTCTTATCGATTTGTATAGAGCAGAGGAATTTCTGCAGGATTGGATCTACAGAGCACTTCACGAACGGAACGTTGAAATTAGAAATTTGGCCTTCATGCTTTTGTGTATACTCGTTTCATCTCTCCCCAATTTCTACTTTCCAATTTCAAGTTTCAAGCCGTGAACGGCTACGTTTCTTTTAAGGCTTTCTTAACTTCTTCAATCAACTCGACAGGATCAATTGGTTTTTCAATATAGCCGTCTGGAATAGTATATTTTGTCAATCCCGTGCTCTCGACAAATTTCTTTTCATCCTGAAGCGGTTGTTTAAACATGAAGTTCCTGAAATCGACCCCTGTGACCTCAGAGACCCCGGTCTGCACGATCACGGGAGTATCGCTCATGTCCGGATCCGACCTTAACTCTTGAAACATGGCAATGCCACTTTTTTTGGGCATCATCAGGTCGAGCAGAACTAGATCAGGCTTCTCCTTGCGCAAGAGTTCCAGCCCCTCGATCCCATCACTGGCACTTATGCTTGAATAACCGTTCTCTTCAAGGACTGCACTGATAAAGGTCCTTATATCAGGCTCATCGTCCACGATAAGTATCTTTTTAGCCATTTTCTTCCTCACTCCTATAATTACTGAGAAAGCCCTTAGTCAAGCCTATTTTTTCATCTGAACGAATATATAGCACAGAATGCTGCGCTTTGAAAGACAAAATGGCAATAAATGAAGTTTTTTGCTTCCCCGGCTCGTTCTGCTTCAATTTAACAAAGATGCAATTGCTGAAATATAGTATAAGATTATTGGCGTCCTTTATTCACCAGTTTACACTTTTTTCGAAAAAGTGTGTATTATCGAATTTAATGCCGATGTCGAAACTGGAAATTCGAAATTCGAAATTAGGTAATGCATCTACATCTTTGCGTTTTTTCCCAATTTCAAGTTTCAAGTTTCAAATTTCACTGCCAAAAGAAATGCAGTCAGCTTCAGAAAGAGTGAATGATGGAAGAGCATAAAGGACTTAAGGTCGCAATTGTGGGTGGTAGTACCGGGTGCAAGGCGATTATGGATATGATATTTGCTGAAACGCTCCGCCAGCTTCACATGGAAATCATAGCGGTCGCAGATATCAATCCAGAGGCTCCGGGTTATCGCTATGCCCAGGAAAACGGTATCTATACGACAATGGATTACCGTGATCTATACAAGCTCAAAGATCTCAACATGATCCTCGAGCTGACCGGCCGTGATGATATAGCCAATGAAATCTCCCGAACCAAGCCGGAGTACGTCCGGCTGATGGACCACGTCGCCGCCCGGGTCTTCTGGGATGTCTTTGAGATTGAAGAAGAAAGGCTTGCCGAGGAGGAACGGGTAGAGGAGGCGCTCAGGGAGAGCGAGGAGAGATATCGTACGGTGCTGGACGCGTCTCCCGACCCTGTTGTTGTCTATGATATGAAGGGTAAGGTTACCTATATAAATTCGGCATTCACGCGGATTTTCGGGTGGATATCAGGCGAGCTTGAGGGAAAGAAATTACATTATGTCCCGGATGAGAACTGGCCTGAGACCCAAATGATGATTGATAAGGTGCTGGCAGAAGAGAGTTTTTCTGCTATCGAAAGCCGTCGATATACCAAAGGAGGAAATATTATTGACGTCAGTATAAGCACAGCTATCTATTTGGATCGGGATGGGAAACCGGCGGGCAGTATCCACACTTTAAGAGATATCACCGCGCGTAAGCAATCACAAGAGGTGCTGAAAAAGGCTCGCGACGAGCTGGAGCAACGCGTCAAAGAGCGCACTACCGAATTAACGGTAGTAAATGAGCAACTGCGGCGCGAGATAGAAGGAAAAAAACAGGTCGAAAAGGGATTGAAGGCCTCGGAAGAAAAATATCGCGTCCTGTTCAACTACGACCCAAATTGCCTGTTTATGGTCGAAATGGATTCAGCAAATATCCTTGACTTGAACAAGGCGGCCACCAAGGTATATGAATATGACCGGGAAGAGTTACTGGGAATGTCCCTTTTCGATCTATTAGATAAGGAAGACGCTCAGCGGCTCAGGAAAGAGCTTGGCCGCCTTGCCAAAGAGGGCGATTACGTGTTTGTACCCAAGCTGCGGGTCAGGAGGAAAGACAGCGATCATTTCTATATTGATTTTCATGCCAGTGTCGGGAAATTCCGGGAAAGAGAGCGTGGATCACTTGGTCTGTCCCTGATTGTCAGGACTGTGGATATTACTCTCGGCCTTGAACGGCAGGCCCAACTGGTTCAGGCCAGCAAGATGGCGACCCTTGGTGAGATGGCGACCGGTATGGCCCATGAGCTCAATCAGCCCTTGAATGTGATGCGGATGGGGGCCGATTTTGTTGCCAAGATGATACGGCGCGGCCAGGAGATTTCAGACGAACAGCTATTGACAGTGAGCCGTAACATAAGTGAGCAGGTGGAAAGGGCCACGAATATCATCAACCATTTGCGTGAGTTTGGCCGGAAGGGCGATTTCAGGGTTTACCCGGTTGACCTGAACGAACCCATCAGAGATGTGTTTACGATCATGGGCGAACAGTTCAGACTGCGTGACATAGAGGTTAATCTGGACCTGGACAAAGCCATCCCCAAGATCATGGCCGGCAGGAACCGGCTGGAGCAGATATTTCTGAACCTGATGACTAATGCCAGGGATGCGATGAAAGAAAGAGGGATGGAGGATGTCAAGAAGATCACCGTTACCACTTATCCGGAAGGAGATTTGGTCGTGGCTGAGGTCTCTGACACAGGTAAGGGCATCCCGGAAAGAATACAGGAAAAGATGTTTGAGCCCTTCTTTACGACAAAAGAAGTGGGAAAGGGGACTGGCCTGGGGCTGTCTATTACTTATGGCCTCGTAAGGGATTTTAAGGGCGGTATTGACGTGGAATCGACCCTGGACGTCGGTACTACATTCAGGGTCCGTTTTCCGGCATATAAAGAGGAGAGGAAATCAGAATGAAGAAAGTGTTGGTTGTTGACGACGAACGGCCCATCCTGGATATGCTGGATCTTTCCCTATCCAGTGAAGGGTACGAGGTGGTAACTGCCGAAAGTGGCGAAAAGGCCCTGGAAATTTTCGAGAAACAGCGCCCCAAGCTCGTCTTGACCGATATCAAGATGCCTGGAATTGACGGTATAGAGGTACTAAAAAGGATCAAAAAAATCGACAGCCAGGTGGAAGTCATTGTTATCACCGGCCACGGTGACATGAACACAGCCGTCGGCGCACTCAAGCATGGGGCCTCTGATTTCGTAACCAAGCCGCTCCGGGATGAAGTCCTGATGGTTTCAATAGAAAGGGCATGGAAGAAAATAGCCATGAGCGAGCAATTGCAGGATTATACCGAGAATTTGGAGCTCAAGGCAGAAAAGTATAAAGAGGACCTCAAAAAGGCCCAGGACGAAATGATAAAAGCTGAGCGCCTTGCCTCTATAGGGGAGACTGTGGCCAGCTTGGCCCATTGTATAAAGAATATCTCCACCGGCCTGGGCGGCGGCATGTACATGGTCCACACAGGCATGGCTAAAGAAAAACCCGATATGATAGAGGAAGGCTGGTCCATGTTCCAGCGCAACTTGGAGAAGGTCTCGGATCTCATCCTGGATCTATTAAGGTATGCGAGACAGACAAAACCTCAACGAACGCCGTGCAGACTTAATGATATTGTATCCGAGGTTGTGAGAACCTTCAAAAAGCATGCTGATAGCCACCAGATCAAGCTGAATAAGGTCCTGGCCTCAAACCTCACCGACGTCTACATTGAACGGAACGGCATACATCGGATGCTAGGGCACTTAGTCTCAAACGCCATTGACGCATGCATCTATGATGCAGATACGTCAAAGAAATGGGAAGTCACAGTTACGACCAAGACAGAAACGGCTGCCGGCTCTGGCGAGACGATTCTTATTGAAGTCACTGACAACGGATGTGGGATGACAGATGAGGTAAAGGCGCATCTCTTTCAGAGGTTTTTTACTACAAAAGCAGGGCGTGGCATAGGCCTTGGCCTTCTGGTTACGCAAAAGATCATTCACGACCATGACGGCGAGATCTTCATCAAGTCAGAGGACGGGAAAGGGACGAAGGTGTTAGTTCGACTGCCGGCAAAGGTGCTTGAGGATTATTCTCAGGCCCTTTCAGGTACTGGAGAAACACCCACAGGCAACAACGAATGAAAATAGCCTTCTTTGGCAGGACAAAAGCCCTTTTATAAACCCAAAAGCGTTGCTATAATAGGGTATTTGGCATGGAGATACCGGGTGCAAGTTTACCCGTCATGCTTTGCGCCATAGGTTAAAATGCTATTTGTTTCCGGATCTTCGATGTGGATTCTGGTCAAAGGAGCTTGAAGATGAGAATGAAAAAACTATTTATCACCATGACCACCGGGCTTTTTGCTTTATATTTCTTTGCCTTGAATACACCGTATCTTTGGGCTGAAAAAGAGAAGGGGGCTAAAAAAGAGAAGGCCACCTATGTTGGAATGGACAAGTGCAAAGAATGCCATCCAGGGCACGTAGATAGCTACCTTTCATGGAAATACGCAAAAAATTTTCGGGTC
>JAUXDR010000245.1 GCA_030618205.1 Deltaproteobacteria bacterium
AGGGTCGTGCAGAAAAAAACAGGCGAAAGGCTTCTCACAGATACAGGGAAAATAATGGGAGAGCGGTCCATGTGGGCAGAGGTTGCCGAGAATACTACGTTGGAGAATACCAAGGAGGCCTTCCCTGGCGTCTTTGTCGCCGGCATGGCAGCTAACGCCACCTTTGGGTCGTTTCGCATGGGGCCTATTTTCGGGGGCATGTTATTGTCCGGTGAAAGAGTGGCTGAATTGATAGATGAGAGGCTTGCTGATCGAGTTTGAAGTGTCTAAGTAGTGAAATTTGAAATTGGAAACTTGAAATTGGAAAAACACAAAGATGTAGATGCATTACCTAATTTCTAATTTCTAATTTCCAGTTTCGACCTCGGCATTCAATTCGATAACGTACGCTTTTTCAAAAAAGTCTTACGTCATTTATGTCAAAACCCTCATCAAAAGCCAACAAATACAGCCGTAGAAAGAGGTCCCGCAAAAAGGGCCCCTTTGTATCTGCACAGCCGGCCCAATGTTTACCCGCTGAGCAACCCAGTCTATTTGGCGACCCGGGAAACCATCCCAGGATAATTTCCCGTCCGGAACACTGTGTCAGCCGGAAAGATATAGACAGGGAGGCATTGAAGGTCCTTTACTGGTTGAAGGACAATGGCTACATAGCCTATCTTGTTGGCGGGAGTGTGAGGGACTTGCTCCTTGGCAGGCGCCCAAAGGATTTTGATGTCGGAACTAACGCCAGGCCGGAAGATCTAAAAAAACTTTTTCGTCACAGCCGGATCATAGGCCGGCGTTTCAGGCTGGTTCACGTGTATTTCCGAGGTGGGAAAATAATTGAGGTGTCAACCTTCAGGTGCCGGAGTGATCACGATGACCGGGAAGCTACGAGTGAGGGGATTGGGGATACCCATATCTTTGGTTCTCCCCAGGAGGATGCCTTTCGCAGAGACCTCACTATCAATGGACTTTTCTACAATATCGCAGACTTTAGTATAATCGATTACGTAGGGGGCATGGCAGACCTTAAACAGGGGATTATCAAGTTCATAGGTAATGATCCGGAACACAGATGCCTGAAGGACCCTGTGAGGATGATGCGTGCTGTAAGACACGCGGCCAGGACGGGTTTTACAATAGAGACCAATACCTGGGAAAGCCTGCTCAGGCACAGTGATAAGATTCGTCTATGTGCAATTTCGAGGGTAAGGGATGAGTGGCTCAAGGATTTACGTTCCGGATACAGCAGGCCATGGGCCGAGCTCATGCTTAAGGGCGGGCTGTTTGCCTCGGTCTTTTCCGGTTATGTTTCAGCCCTTGAGAGCAATGACAAGGGTCTGGTTCGAAAGCTGCTTTTCGGGCTTCTGGGGCATCTTGATCGTATGGTAAATGATGGTGTTGAGGTCAGTGAGGCCATTATGCTGGCCCTTTTTGCATACCCCCGGCTGTGTGTAACACCAGAGTGGAAAGCTCTCGAGGTTGACCGTCTGAAGTGGCCTACTCATGAAGTGAGGTCCCTGCTGAGCGAGATTCTCTATCCGTATGATTTCAGGAGATCTGTAAGAGACATGGCAGCTCAGATCCTAGCCAACCAGTGGAATATCTCTATATGTCTTGCAAGGAGTAAGTGGCCCAAGCGTGTTTGGAACAAGGCCACGTTCCGGGAGTCCATCATGTTTTATGATTTAGTACAGGAGGTCTTGGGGCAACCGGTTGTTGGTCCTGATCCACATCTCCGTCCGGGACCAAAGCCTTTAAAGAAATCCCGCAGAAGGAAGCGGCGTCCTCAACCTGCCCCGCGTTTAATATCAGAACCTGAGGAGATCCACGTATGAAGCTGCGTCAAAATGCCAAAGAGCTGGTCTTGATAGAAGTAGATGGGCTTGGACTGATATTAGGAGAGATCAGATACAACCGTCAGACCGAGACTGTTCTCTTCGCTCTGGAAAAGGCGGCTTTTTTTGATCTCTACTTCCCGTGTACCGTATTATATGATCAGAAGCATGGTCCTGTTGTCCATCCCCACGTTCTCACAGCCATGACGGTCTCTTCTGTCCGAATACAGCGGACCCGGGTATCCTTTTTTGTCCTGGAGTCAGACATTAATCCTAAGCTGATTCAGCAGTATCATCATCTGTTAGAGGCTGTCTTACTCAAGCAGGGTGTCTCTCCTCGGAAAACCGGTAAGGATAAGGGGCCGGACCAACCTAAGCCGACCGGCGGCTCGAAAGTCATTACCCTTAGCGATCGCAAGGAGAAACAATAGGGTCGATGCTTGCTTTTCCGGATATTGATCCGGTAATAATCCGTATTGGTCCAATAGGTATTCACTGGTACGGCCTTATGTACCTG
>JAUXDR010000184.1 GCA_030618205.1 Deltaproteobacteria bacterium
TTGCCAGGCTGTTCAGTCAGAGTTATGAACTCAACGTTTTTGCTCAGATTGCGCTTGTGATGCTTATCGCAATGGCTGCGAAGAATGCCATACTTATCGTCGAGTTCGCCAAACTGGAATTTGACAAAGGTCTTTCTTTATACGATGCGGCCGAAAAAGCCGCAAATCTGCGTTTCAGACCCATATTAATGACGGCGTTTTCTTTTATTCTGGGTGTCATGCCATTAGTTGTTGCCTCCGGCGCCGGCTCAGAGGCAAGAGTAGTCATGGGTATGGCTCTATTAGGGGGGATGTCCTTAGCGACATTATTAGGCATTTTCTTTTATCCGATGCTGTTTATCTTTATAGGGAAAATCGGCAGATATGAACAAAAGCGAGATCGTCAACAGGAACCTGGAATAAACAGATCATGATTGTTATGGAAATTAAAAGACTGGCTAGAATCGTTACACTGGGCCTCTTTGTTTTTCATACTGGTTGTATGATGGGCCCCCATTTTCAGCGGCCAGTCATGGAAACGCCGGATGCCTTTAAAATTGAAGATAAAGAAGCCGGGGCCGTGGTGAACCTGAAATGGTGGGAGCTGTTCAACGATCCTGTTCTGGAATCATTGGTCACCGCAGCGTTACACAACAACAAAGATATCATGATTGCCGCCAGTCGCATCGAAGAAGCCCGCGCATCGCTGGGGTTTACCAAAGCAGATATGTACCCCAGATTGGACGTAGAGGCCGGGGCCTCCCGGGGAAGCTATGTCGGCGGGAGGAAAGTCGATACAGACAACATGTTTTTTATCGCACCAACGTTGAGCTGGGAGATAGATTTCTGGGGCAAGTTTCGCAGGGCAAACGAAGCGTCCCGTGCTGAGTTGATGGCCTCTGAGTATTCACTGAGAACCGTTCAGATCAGTTTGATATCTGAGGTTGTAGGGACCTATTTCCTGTTGTTGGATTATCATCAAAGCTTGGAGATTTCCAAGCAAACCCTTGAGTCCCGTCTTGAGAGTCTTGATATCATTCAAAAGCGCTTTGACAAGGGAATCATTCCCGAAATTGACGTGAACCAGGCCCAAATCCAGAAAGAGATCGCGGCGGCAGCTATACCGTTTTTTAAGCGTTTAATCTCGAAAACCGAACATGCATTGAGTATTTTGCTCGGTAGGTTTCCCGAAGAAATCCAAACAGGGGTTGACCTGTTCGGTCACACCATACCACCTCATATTCCTGTTGGATTGCCATCCTCTTTGCTTGAACGGAGGCCCGATATTGCCCAGGCACAGTATTTGCTGCATGCCCAGACCGCGCGGATCGGCGTGGCTGAAGCGTTGAGGTTTCCCTCCATCAGCTTAACGGGCATTTTGGGTTTTGCTAGTACTGAATTGGATGACCTGATATCCGATGGAGATGCCTGGTCGATCAGCGGCGATCTGTTTGCGCCCATTTTTGACTTTAATAAAAATAAACTGCGCGTTGAGATTCAAGAGGAAAAAACGAAACAGGCGTTGTACTTTTACCAGAACACCGTACTGCGTGCCTTCAAAGAAGTGGAAGATGCACTCAGTGAGGTACACACCTACAATGATCAAATTGCTGCCGTAGAGCGCCAATACAGCGCGGCAAAAAACGCGGCTGCCTTGTCAAAAATGCGGTATGACAAAGGGGTTACCAGCTACCTCGAAGTGCTGGAAACGGAGCGGCAGCTGTTCTCTGCCGGTCTGGACTTCTCCTCGATAAAACAAGAATACCTCAACGCCTATGTGAAACTATACAAAGCCTTGGGTGGAGGATGGCTTTCAAAAGAGGAAGTGGGACAGGCCAAATTGAGGGATTGCCCATCGTAACTTCATATACGGAAACACTTGACCCAATCCGGCCAATAAGTAAATAAAAAAATCTACACTGTCGTTGGAACAAAATAAGGTGATCAAAAAGCCTGTTATTGAGATAATCCGGTCCTGTTTCAGAAGCGGGTTCCTTGTCCGCTCTTGAGGCAATCATCGGTCAAATCTATCTGATCGTCGTAGTTGCCTGGCTGGTCGGAATGTTTGTCTCTCAATCCCTAGCCAGGAACTCACATGAGACTGTTATTCACAACAAGAAAAAGAAGTGAGACACCTCCGGCAAAGCCACAACAGCTTTCCCAAAAACTCTGCACAATGCATTTCCCCATCCTTCATAACATGCCTGAAATAACCTCAAAACTCCGATCGAGGATATCTTCTATCTGATCTATTGTTACCGATAGAGGAAGGAAAAGATAAACTATGTCACCTAATGGCCGGAGAATCAGTCCTTTTCTTAATCCCTCTTTGTAAATCATCCACCCTACCCTTTTCTCAGATGGAAATGCGGTCCTGGTCTTCCGGTCCATGACCAGTTCGAGAGCAGCCACCATGCCGATCCCCCTGACGTCTCCCACCCAAGGCAGCTCTCCAAACTTTTTTATGCCGGACTGGAGGGCACTGATTTTATCCTGCAACCCATTAAGCACATTCTCTTGCTCAAATATCTCCAGAGAAGCCAGGGCTGCCGCAGATGCCAGGGGATTACCCGTGAAGGTATGGCCATGAAAGAATGTCCTGTCCTCTTTGTAATCGGCATAAAAGGCATTATATACGTCGTCAGTGGTTATGGTGGCTGCCATAGGGATATATCCGGCAGGCAGTCCCTTTGAAAGACATAGAAAATCAGGGCTTACACCGGCGTGTCCAAGGGCGAACATGCGCCCGGTCCGCCCAAAGCCCGTGGCAACTTCGTCCAGGATCAGGTGTACCCGGTGGTGAGAGACAAGCTCTGCCAGCCTTTTCAGGTATTCCACAGGATATACTATCATCCCGCCCGCTGCCTGAAGCAGAGGCTCAAGTATGATTCCTGCTATTTCATTGCCCTTATCAGCAAGCAATTTCTCAAGCCGACCCAGGCATTCAAGGGAACAATTTGGTGATTTGGTGATTTGGTGATTTGGTGATTGACATGGTGGTCGTTTACCATATGGACAGCGATAACAATAGGGAGATGGTATCCTGTAGGAGTTAAAGGTAAGGGCATCAAAAGGGCCTTTGAACTTAGGGACTCCGCCCAGGCTCATGGCACCGATAGTGTCACCGTGATATCCCCTTTCAATTGATATGAAGCCTTCCCTCCCGGTCTCCCCCATATGCT
>JAUXDR010000117.1 GCA_030618205.1 Deltaproteobacteria bacterium
TGCAAAACCGATGGTCAATGCATGAAACTTGAACAACGACATCTATTCTGGATACTTGCCGGCATCCTTTTCTTGATAGCTCTCTGGAGGCCGTGGCAACAAAGCAAGAGTACCAGTGATCTATGGACCACGGATTTCAAAGAAATGAAGGCTGATCTTACCTTTGAGGGTATTCGTTACACGAGAAATATCGGCGAAAAGACCCAGTGGGTCCTAAAGGCAAATGTGGCCCGGCTCTATGAGGACAAAAACATCATGGACCTGGAAAGGATAAGAATAAAGTTTTTCCCTACTGGAGGAGGTCGTGTTACTGTTACTGCTGATTCGGGCGTGTACAGAATCGATAATGATGAAATGTCACTGAATGGCGATGTAAAAATACACTCTGAAGACGGCTCTACGCTCTTTTCAGAAACTATGCACTTCAGTCAGAAGAAAAAACTAATCTGGACCAGGGACAGAGTACTTATCAAAGGAGACGGACTGGAAATGGAGGGCGAAGGGCTTGAGTACGATCTTCAAGATGGTAAACTCACGGTAAAGAGACAGACAGCCGTTCTTCCAGAAAATGGCGAGCTGGAACTTTAAGAGGAATGTAGCCGTTAACGGCTTGAAACTTGTACAAAAGCATGAAGGCCAAATTTCCAATTTCTATTTTCTAATTTCAACGTTCCGTGAACGCCTGAGAGGAATCATAATGAAGTGTCAAAATTTTTGTGTACGCCGGCAAATGAGCAAGGTTGGAAATGTAGCCTCAGCTATCTGGTTTTGCATCCTTGTTTTTATGCATTTTCACTGCTCGATGGCTATGGCCCAGATAGGCGCCCCGGACACCTCACCTGCAGGTACGGCAGGTGAGGGCAAGCTCCCAATAAATATAGAGAGTGACCTGATGGAGGCGATGGATAAATCCGGTATTGTTGTATTCACCGGGCATGTGAAGGCCACAAGAGGTGATCTTACAATACATTCTGACAAACTTGAGGTCTTTTATGAAAAAAGAAAAAAAGGGGGGGAAACAAAAAAGGCTGTTAAAAAAATCGTAGCCACAGGTCAAGTACGTATAACCAAGGGTGAGCGTGTTGGTACTGGAGAACAGGCTATCTACGACAAACCTGCTGAAAAGATAACTATTACGGGTGCGGCCCAGGTTTTGGAAGGCCCTAACAGGGTGAGTGGAGAACGGATTATCTTTTTTATTAATGAAGATCGAAGTGTAGTTGAAGGAAGCAGTGAAACAAGGGTTGAGGCAGTTGTCTACCCGGCAGAGTGAAAAAACATTAAAAGAAATCCCAAATTATGACTGTTCAAAGTATATGAGCAAACTGAAGGCAGAGAAACTGGTGAAACGTTTTCGTGGCCGGCCAGCGGTCAATGGCGTAAGCCTTGAGTTATCAGGCCATAGCATAGTAGGTCTGTTGGGCCCAAATGGTGCCGGCAAGACCACTATATTCTATATGATCGCCGGTCTCATCAGACCTGACGAAGGGAAAGTTTCGTTTGATGGGGAAGATGTAACCAATTTGCCTATGCACAAACGGGCTCGTAAAGGCATAACCTATCTACCTCAGGAGCCCTCGGTATTCAGGAAGCTGTCAGTTGCAGATAACATCCGCCTTGTATTGGAAACAAGGGGGCTCTCCCGCCAGGAAATAGAGAGCAAGACCCTTGAGCTCTTAGATGACATGGGACTCTCCGCCCTCGCGGATCAACAGGCACAGTCGCTTTCAGGGGGGGAGCGGAGACGTGTGGAAGTTATGCGGGCACTTGCTACCAACCCCTCGTTTATTCTGCTTGACGAACCCTTTGCAGGTGTTGATCCCTTAGCTGTCTCCGACCTGCAAAAGATAATACAGGATCTGAATGCCAGGGGAATAGGAGTCTTCATTTCAGACCACAACGTCCGCGAAACCTTGACTGTATGTGATCGGGCCTATATTGTTAATTTAGGAGTTATTAACGAAGAGGGTACTCCGGAACACATCGCCTCAAGTGATCTGGCACGGAGAATATATTTGGGAGAAAACTTTAAACTGTAAGCCAGTTACGGCTTCTATAATTTTCTATGGCCTTAGAACTTCGCCAACAACTTAAGCTGACACAGCAGCTGGTAATGACTCCCCAGTTGCAGCAAGCTATTAAACTGCTTCAGCTCTCCCAAGTTGAACTAATCGAAACGATTGACCAGGAATTAGAAATTAATCCAATTCTGGAGGAATCTGAATCGGAAGCTGTTCCATCCTCAAATGATACGGATCGCAGCAACTCTTTACAAGAAGAACCCGACTCGTACGAGACCCAAGCTCCGACTCTGGCTTCCTCTGAACTTGAAAAAATTCCCTGGGAAGACAATGCAATTCAAGATATAAACTGGAAAGATTTTTGGGACGAAGATAACAGGTCCTCACTTCCTGCATATTCCTTTGAAAAAAAGGAAACCCTAAACTATGAAAATCTTTTCACTCGCACCACGGACCTGAGAGAACATCTGACGTGGCAACTTCAGATGGCTCGCTTCAATGACATAGAGCGTCAAAATGCCTGTCTTATTATCGGCAATCTTGACCGAAATGGCTATCTCAAGACTACAATTGAGGAGATAGCTGAAGAGGTGGAATGCGCTCCGCAACAAGTAGAGGATGTGCTAAAAAAAATCCAGCTTTTCGACCCTGTTGGTGTGGCAGCCCGGGATCTTAAAGAATGCTTATTGGTCCAGATGGATCATCTGGGTATCAATGACCCGCTGGTCTGTGAACTGGTAAGTGAGCACCTTAACCATATTGAACGACACAATTATCAAGCTATGGCCAAAGCTACCGGGCAGTCATTGGAGGAAATAGCCCAGGCAATTGAGATAATAACCAACCTGGAACCTTGTCCCGGGCGACCATTCAGCAGTGAGGCGATCCAATACATCGTTCCTGACATTCATGTTTATAAAGTAGATGATGAGTATGTAGTTACCTTGAATGACGAAGGCATACCGAGACTGAGAATAAGCTCTTTTTATCGCGATGCCATTAAAAACGGAATTGCTTCTCCCTCTGCCAAGGACTTCATCCAGGGCAAACTCAAGTCAGCCCTGTGGCTGATTCGCAGCATCCAACAGCGGCAAAAGACTATCTACAGAGTCACAAAGAGTATTGTAAAATTCCAGAGGGAATTCCTGGACGAAGGGATAGCCTATCTCAAGCCCTTAATACTCAGAACCGTGGCAGATGACATCGAGATGCACGAATCCACCATAAGCAGAGTAACCACAAATAAATATGTCCACACACCACAGGGTATTTTTGAGCTCAAGTTCTTTTTCAGCGCGAGTCTAAGCCGGGATGACGGCTCTGATGTGGCATCTTATAGCGTAAAAGAACAGATTCGTCAGATGATCCAGGCAGAGGATCCAACTCAACCATACAGTGATAAGCAGATTGTGGAAATAGTGGCCAAGGATCATATACGTATTGCAAGACGAACTGTGGCAAAGTACAGAGATTTGATGGGTATTCTGCCCTCCAGTCGCCGTAAGCGACCGGCAATAAATTGTAATTTAAAAGAAACTTAGCGATTAGCTAATCCCCATTTGGAGGTATTATATGCAAATCAATGTGACATTTAGGCGCCTAGATCCTTCGGATGCACTGCGCGAATACGCTGAAAACAGACTCCAAAAACTCAAGAAATATGCCGATGGCCCCATGGATGTAAACGTCGTTTTGTCAGTGGAGAAATTCAGGCAGACAGCAGAGGTTGTGCTTTCAGGAGATGGCATAAGGGCAGCGGCCAAGGAAGAACAGAATGAAATGCGGGCGGCTATAGATCTGGTATCTGACAAAATCTATAAGCAGTTAAAGCGATATAAAGAAAAGATTCGCAGCAAGAGAGGATCCAGCTCAATTTCCGAACCGGCCTCTTCAGACATATCACCGTCTCCTGAAACAGAAAAAGAGGACCTAGGTATAATCACCACAAAAAAAATGGATGCCAAACCCATGGCTGTTGAGGAAGCAGCTGCTCAGTTCCAGTCAGTTAATCAAAACTTTATGATGTTCACCAACGCTGAGACCAACGCAATAAACGTCCTTTACTGGCGTATGGATGGGACCTTGGGATTAGTCGAACCGTAATGACAGTGAAGATACTCGATTTTCTTTGCAACGGATGTATCATCCCCGATCTTAATACCAAATCCAAAGAAGAGGCGCTGGCCGGCCTGGCTAAAAGGGTAGCAGAAATAGAGCCCGCCTTGGACAAGGATGCTGTATTATCTGTCCTCAATGAGCGTGAACAACTGGGCAGTACAGGTATTGGGGGGGGAGTGGCAATTCCACACGGGAAACTCCCCGAATTGGACCATATGCTCATATTAGTCGGCCGGAGCCCAGGGGGTATCCCTTTTGATGCAATGGATAACCGTCCGGTTCACATATTGTTTCTTTTGCTTGCACCTGACAACTCGGCAACCCCGTATC
>JAUXDR010000101.1 GCA_030618205.1 Deltaproteobacteria bacterium
GGACTTACTGCCATTGTGAAAGAAAACCACCGGGCGCCGGTTGTGGCCATACAGGTTTGGGTTCAAGCAGGCAGTGTTTACGAAACCGAAGGCGAGAGAGGCATTACCCACTTGATCGAACACATGATCTTCAAGGGCACTGGAAAAAGAGGGCCTGGAGAAGTGGCAAAGGAAATAGAATCTGTCGGAGGGTCCATTAATGCTTACACATCTCTTGATTATACAGTCTACCACTGCGTGGTCCCAAAACAGTTCCTGGACAATGCCCTGGACGTACTTTCCGACGCGGTATTTCACTCATCATTCGATCCCGATGAATTAGAGCGAGAAAAAAAAGTGGTGCTTGAAGAAATAAGGATGAGAAACGACAGGCCAAGGACAAGACTTTTCAGCTTATTAATGGAGACAGCATATAAGGCACACCCATATGGATTCCCTGTAATCGGCTATCCTGAAACGGTCGAGTCTTTTGGACGCAAAGACATCCTGACTTATATGGAAAGAAGGTATCGACCATCACAAATTACCGTTGTTGTTGTTGGAGACGTCAGGGCATCTCAGGCCCTGGCCGATATCCAGGGCACCTTTGGATCAGTAACAAAAAAAGAGCCTCAAGAATTCACCTATCCATCAGAGCCGCGACAGGACGCCCCAAGGATCGCCATGGAGGCAATGGAAATCCAGGAAGGCTACCTGACTGTAGCGTTTTCAGGACTGCCCAACTTCAATGACCCGGATGTACCTGCCCTGGACGTTTTAGCTGCCTTGCTTGGGAAAGGGGAGAGCTCACGTCTCACCTCGTCTCTACGAAATCGTTTGCAGATGGTCCATAGCATTGATGCAGCAGCGTTTACACCGGCAGGACCGGGACTATTCGAGATCACCGCCTCTCTGGACCCGGAAAAGACCCAGGAAGCATTGCCGCAGATCTTCCATGAGATCTTCCGCCTGGAGAATGAGGAAATACTTGAGGAAGAGTTGGAGCGCGCTAAAGTCCAGGTAGAAACGGATTTTGTTTACAGCCAGGAGACCATGGAAGGAGAAGCAAGAAAGCTTGGTGTCTTTGAGACCCTTTCAAAGGACCCTTATGCAGAAAAACTCTATCTTGAGAAGGTCCGGGAGGTAACGGCCCAGGATGTCCAGCAGGTTGCCGGGCAGATTTTCAGACAGGAAAACATCAGCGTGGCCATGGTAATGCCTGAGGATCGCCTGCCTGAGCTTACGAGCCAGGAACTGGCTGTAATGGTCCAGGAGGCGGAACTCCTGGCCAAAGGAATAGAGTCTGATGGCGGCACTCTTATCCACCCTGTCAAGAGGTTTAGCCTTTCCAACGGCCTCACGGTCCTTGTCCAAGAGGCCCCGGGAGTACCTACGGTTGCTGCAACACTGGTGTTCCCAGGAGGAGTGAGATACGAAAGTGAGAAAACCGACGGTCTCTTCAACTTCCTCGCAAAGGCCTGGACAAAAGGAACCGAAGCCCACAGCGCCCAGGGTATTGCCGAACTGATAGAGGGCCTGGGTGGTAGCATTAGCGGCTTTTCCGGTCAGAATACCCTTGGGCTTCAAGGCCGTTTTTTGAGTCAAAACCTGGATAAGGGCCTTGCCCTCTTTACTGAGATCCTGCTCACTCCCACCTTCCCATCTGAAGAAACAAAAAAACTCCGTTCCTTGATATTGGCACAGCTTAAGCGTCAGGATGATTATCTGCCCGGAGTTGCAGTAAGGGAATTCCGTCGCCTGCTTTTCTCGCCCCATCCATATGGCATGAACCCGTTGGGCAAGGCCTCTGTCATTAAAGCTATCAGTTCAAAAAATCTGCTTGAGACTTATCGGTATTTTGTAATACCTGACAGGGGAGTGCTCTCTATAGTTGGAGATATTCGTGCTGAAGAAATCATCTCGAGCATGGAAACCATGCTTGGTGCCTGGTCGGTTGAAACAGAATCGGTCCTTTCCACACCTCCTGAACCAGACCCACTGATTTCACCCAGAATTCTGACCCTAAAAAGGGAAAAACAACAAGTACACATTGTGCTTGGTTTCCCAGGGACCACTTTTAACAACCCTGACCGCTATGCCCTTCAAACCCTGAATGCAGTACTTTCAGGTCAGGGCGGCCGCCTGTTCATGGAGCTCAGGGACAAGGAAAGCCTGGCGTATTCCGTGACCTCATTCCTGGGGCTTGGCCTGGACTATGGATCCTTTGCCTTCTACATTGCCTGCGCGCCTGAAAAAAAGGACCGGGCCTTAAAGGCCCTGTGGCGGGAAATCTACAGGGCAACAGGGAAACCTGTGACAGATGATGAGTTGGAAAGGGCCAAAAAATGGCTTATAGGAACTTATGAGATAGGCCTTCAAACCAACAGGGCCCAAGCTATGGACATGGCCTTAAATGAACTCTACGGTCTTGGATATAATTTCGCGTCGGAATTCGTTCGGAAAATAGATGAGGTAACTGCGAATCAAGTACTTAATGTGGCCAGAAAATTTATAAATTCGGAAGAATATGTACTCGTAAGAGTAGGCCCGTAAAGAAACTTTATGCTCAAACACATCAGCCTCATTGTCAGGCACGAGACCGAAATCCCAAAGAGGATCGGAGAGGCCATGGAAGAGCTTTTCCGAAGGCGCGGGGTCTCTGTCGCTGAAGGGCAGGTAGATCCTCAAGCCGAGGCTATAGTAGTGCTGGGAGGAGACGGCACCCTGCTACATGTGGCAGGGAAGGCCTATCAGCTCGGAATTCCCCTGCTGGGCATAAACCTGGGGGGCCTGGGATTCCTTACTGAGATCCACATGGACGAGATGGAACAGGCCCTGGATTCCCTGATATCAGGAACTCTCGAGCTGGACAGGCGAGCAATGCTCTCGGTTACGGTAAAAGTGTCTGATAGTCCAACCTCAACTTACTATGCACTCAATGAAGCAGTGATCAGCAAAGGCCCTCTGGGTAAAATTATTACACTTCCTGCCTGGGCCGGCGGCTCATTCCTTACCACATACCGTGGTGATGGCCTGATCATCTCCACTGCAACCGGATCCACTGCGTATAACCTCTCTGCCGGCGGCCCTATCCTGCACCCGGGCATCGAGGCCCTTATATTAACCCCAATATGCCCCTTTGCCCTGAATGCGCGTCCCCTTATACTGCCAGGTCAGATGAAGGTGGCAATACAGCTCAGAAATGCCACGGAAAAGATCAGCTTAATAGTAGACGGCCAGGTAAGCCAGGAACTCAATGAAGGGGACTGGGTTGAGATGCAAAAGGCCAAGGGACACCTGAAACTCATAAAGTCTCCGCTCAGGGACTACTTCACAATTTTAAGGGAAAAACTTGGATGGGCAAAGAGTGTGGGGATGTAAAGAAGAGCGATTAGCCTTTAGCTATTAGCTTAATGATTAAATGATTATAGGATGTTTGCTATTACAACCATTTTTTAAAGCTAAACGCTAATGGCTAACAGCTAATCGCTCAACTTAGGTATAAGTCTTAAGTCTCTTCCTTCTCTGAGGATGTTTCTTCACCCTCTTTACCCTTTTCAGACTTCATGCGGGTAACAAGGCGTTCTTTCTCCCGCGCCATGGCCTCTTTACCTGCTTCGTAAGCAGATTCCAAAACAGCCTTTTTTTGATCGATTATCTCCTTGCTTTTATCAAGGAGATCACCGGCTTTGTCACGGACCTCGTCCGCCACCCTATGGGCCTCACCACGGGCCGCATAAGCCTGCTCCCTTATCCGGTCTCTCACTTCAGGACCTGTTCTAGGAGTAAGTAACGTGGCCAAACCGGCCCCGACGGCACCTCCCAGTAAGAATGCTATGGCCACACAACCTGCGGAATAGCGACCTTCACTATTGCTCATTTCTTGCTACCTCCTTTAAATCTAAGGTTCTCAGAAAGAAACTCCAAAGACGTCTTGATACCTGTGGCTATACTTGCTACCTGCACAGCTAACCCGGAAAGACCCGACCTGGCAATGTCTGTTGCAACCCGGACGGTCTCGCCTGTCTCACGGGCAGCCTCGAAGAAATCCTGTGTCTGCTGAACCTTGACCTTAATGTCACCTGTCAAATCCTGGATATCCCCGGTAATTTGATGAACATTATCCAAAATAGGGGGAAGATCCTTCTCAAAAGTCCTTCCAAGGTCCTGATAGGCCTTGGCAGTATCCTTAAGTTCTTTAAGAAGAGGCGTCAACTCATTCTCTATCAGGGCCAGACGCTGATTTATCTCGCTCAATGTACCCTGAGCCGTATCCTCCAGTTCTGACAGTTTAGAAACTACAGGATTAAACTGAGCCAATGTGTCGTCAATAGCAGCCTGGCTTTTGAATAAGGCTTCGTCTAAGCTCTCCAGCGTGTCCTGGACACTCTTTGACAACCTGACAAGATAAATTACAAGAAACACAAAGGCCGCAGCTATGGTAAGAAGTGCAAACGAACTTATTATAGATGACATATAGTCCCCTTTATATTAGTAAAATACAAGTCCTTTATCCACCGGCTGCCTGCAAAATGTCTTTCAAGGGCAAGGCACAAGCACGGTTAAAAGCACAAAATACTCAGGGAATGAAAACATTATTTACCAATATCGCCATCGGATGACCCTTGGAAATCCTTAAATGAGACACCCCAAGGAAGGATATTTTTTAAACGACTCCTGTAACATGTGTAACATAAACATGGCTCACGGCCTTTGCAAGCACATTTACAAAGTTTGAAGTGCCTAAAGTGAACTAAAGTTATCATTTCTACCCTGATACAACTATGGCTGAAAGGTCACCAATTCTGAGAAAAAGACAGGCTATGTTCCAGAGGAGTGCCAGCCGGTTGGCCCTTACATTTACGTCCTCAGTCATGACCATCACGTGGTCAAAAAAGCTGTCCACTTGAGGCTTGAGAGACAACAGGGTAACCAGGGCCTGCTCATAGTCCCGGCTTTCAAGGGAAACACCAACCTTTTCTTCTACAGAAAGATATACCTCATAAAG
>JAUXDR010000047.1 GCA_030618205.1 Deltaproteobacteria bacterium
TTTGAATAATGATCAAGAAGCCAATGAATATCTTCCGGCCTTCCGTATTGGAGCATTCTCTCAATAATAAATCGTTTATGTCTATGTAAATCCAAGGTGTCTTGGTCAATATCCCAAAACAAGTAGGTTGATAGCGTATTTTGCATAATGCTCTAAACCATTTTTGAGAAAGAGTCAAAAAAAGGGGAAATTTTTGATCAAGTTTATTGTTCAAGATACATCCTGGCGAGACCATAGTCAAGCCATGGTTTCTGCTATGCTTTGTAAAAGGCGAACGTACTTTGGACCTATCTGTTCAAGATCAAAGTCCTGTGCCCGTTTTCGGGACTGTGCTTGAAAATGTATTCTGCAGGACTCATCAGTCAGCAACTTTTCCACGGAATGGGCCAAAGCCTCCGGGTCATCCACCGGCACCAGCAGACCATATTTACTATCGCCCAGGATTTCACGCGGTCCGGTTGGACAATCCGTGGCTACCACAGGGCAACCACATGCCATCGCTTCCACCAAGACATTAGGCCAACCCTCGTATCGAGAGCACAGGACAAGGGCCTTGGCCCTGGCCATGAATGGGTAAACGTTATCCTGCCAGCCGGCCAAAATAACAGAATCGGCAAAATCCAGGTTCTTGACCATGGCTTCGATTTGTTCCTTGTCAGGCCCTTTGCCTACAATGATCAACTTCAGATCCGGGTGGAAGGAATGTAACTTTTCGAAGGCATTAAGCAGGGCATCATGAGCCTTCTGATTTACATTCAGCCGCCCCACATGGAGCAGGTAATTACCAGGCAGCACTACGGATGGTTCCTTTTTTGACCTTTTTGCCACAGACGCTATGTCCACCGGATTCGGAATCACTGCTATTCGTGGAGCATCCAGCTTGTAATCCGATACTATGATTTCCTTAATTCCGTTAGACACGGCAATTATCCGAGCAGCCTTAGGGTAAAGCCGGGCAGATGTTTGTGAAATCACCTTGCCCAATAGGCCTTTGCTCTCATACTGTTGCCTGGGATTTATACGTTGGGAGATAACGGCCCTGTGGCCTGCAATATTTGAAGCCAGGATATTAATGATATTTGCTTGCTCTATGAAACTCAGGACTACTTTTGCCCTGTGTTTGCGTATGAGTCGTGCCAGAGCTGAGACGTGATACGGGATACGGATGACATGGGCTGTGTGGCTGTTAAGCGGTCTGGAAAGCGCCACCACCGGCATTTCTGTCGGCACTGGATATGATGACCGGCGGTTCTCAAGCAACACCAGAGTCAAATCAAAGTGCCGGGCCAGGAACGGGAGTAAGGTAGCGGCCACTCGCTCAGCCCCGCCGCCTGCCAGAGACGGTATAAGGAAAATGAGCTGTTCTTTCCTCATCAAATATCCTGCCACCACTTATGCCATGCATGCAAAAAGAGCAGGAGCCAAAGGCGGTGCCCGTGATCCGTGCGTCCGTATTGGTGCTCTTTCAGGAGTCGTCTTGCCTCGTCCTTGTTAACCAAGGCTTCCATGGAATTCGATAGCACGACATCCTCATAAACAGCCTTGAGAGGTCCCTGGAACCAGTCCCCCATGGGAACTGCGAAGCCGTGTTTCTGTCTCTTGAGGGGTTCTGGCGGGAGGTCTTTAGCAAAGGCCTTGCGCAACAGATGTTTGGTGGTCAATCCCTTCAACTTGAAACGGAGAGGCAGGCGGCAGGCGAATTCCACGACTCGATAGTCCATAAATGGAGAGCGAACTTCCAGGGAATGAGCCATGCTCGCCCGGTCCACCTTGGTCAGGATATCGTCCGGCAGGTAGTGTAAGATATCCGAGCGCATCATAAGCTCTATCGGGTTTATCTGTTGATCTGCCGACATTTCAAAATTTTGGTGTTCATATTCGACAGAATCCTGCTCCGTATCAAGTAGAATGGCGAGATCATCTGTCTTGAAAAATGCAGGATAGATATCGTTCGGATCGTCAGTCACTCGCTGGTCCAGGTCCACAAAGAGACGCAATTTCTTGATGAGACTGTGGTCGTAATATGCAGTGCCCTCCGGCAGGCGCTTTATAAGTGCTGCCAGGCACTTCTTCCGTATTGATTGCGGCAGCTTCTGATACCACGCCAGCAGACGGCGAGCCACATACCTGCGATAGCCGCAGAACAGCTCGTCTCCACCGTCACCTGAAAGGGCCACGGTAACATGACGGCGGGTCTCCTGGCAGAGATGCCATGTCGGTATGGCCGAAGAGTCTCCATAGGGCTGACCATAATGACGTACCAGATCAAAGAGCAAGTCCCCGGCCCGCAAGGCCTTGCGGCTTTCATGGTGAACCGTGCCCAGATAGTCTGCAACCTGTTTGGCGTATGGACTTTCGTCAAAGCTCGCCTCTTCAAACCCAATGGCAAAGCTGTGGATGTCCGTTTCTCCGAGGTCCCGCATGGCGGCAACGATGACGCTTGAATCCAGGCCGCCGGAGAGAAAGGCCCCAAGAGGTACGTCGCTCCTTAGTCGAAATTGTACTGCAGAGCGAACAAGATCGCGGAGTTCTTCAGCAAGCTCGGACTCGGCTCTTTGTTTCCACCCTGAGTCAGGCAATGGAGGCTTCCAGTATGGCCGGACTTCAAGTCCCTCCTGGCTATAACATAAGAAATGTGCAGGTCGTAGCTCCTGTATCCCCTGGAATATGGTGTCAGGGGATCGAATGAAACCATGACGCAGGTATTGGACAAGAGCGGACTGACGAATGGAAAAGTCCAGAGGCAAACCGCGCAAGGACTGGAGCTCGGATGCAAAGGCCATCAGACCGCCACGACCTTGCCCGAAAAAAAGAGGCTTTACGCCCATACGGTCCCTGGCAGCAAAAAGGACCTGTTCTTGCCTGTCCCAAACTGCAAAGGCAAACATGCCGTTCAGGTGTTCAAGACAGCCAGGACCATACGTGATGTAGGTGCCCAGCAGGACCTCTGTATCTCCTTTTGTCCTAAAACGGATTCCACGTTTTTCCAGATCTGTACGGAGCTCCAGATAGTTATATATTTCACCATTGAAGACCAGGATGTAGCGGCCGGCCGGGTCCTGCATAGGCTGGACACTGCCTGCCAGATCTATTATGGAAAGGCGGCGGTGCCCTAAGGCCACACCAGGTTCCTGCCAGAAGCCTTCAGCATCCGGTCCGCGGTGTACAAGACGTTTGGCCATGCGGTGCACTACAGAGGGAAGTTCAATAACGCTCTTGTGATTATAATCAATTAGGCCGCAGATTCCGCACATATTAAAAAAACCAGACTATCATTAGTTCTCAGAGTAGCAAAATTATCAGTTTTAACAATAATACCGGCCTTGAGGTTACCATAAACATTACCATATTGAACAGTGTTTGTAGATGACAGTCTATGTTTATACCACTAGAGCCGTTTGAATAGATATCGGTTGATTGCACAATAATCGTGCCTGTACCGACATTTCTTATACCAGCAGAGAAATGAACATATAGTCTGTTCGCGGAATACGGGAAAAAACGCGGAGCGTACTTGGGTGCATGAGAATTTTTGACCACGAGCAATGCAGCCATCGGGACATTGGTTTCGGAACGGCAGTTCCGACCGAAGATAGTAAAACTGTAATTTGGTTGGTTTTCGTTCAGACACTAATTAAGTATAATTGCACGACAGGTCGATATGAAAGTGAACCTGAAGAAATACTGAATCCGATATTGTGCTCTATTATGATGCTTTTTCAATAGGAAGGAGATATATCACCATGAAAAGTGCCTTGATTACAGGCATTACAGGTCAGGATGGCGCCTATCTGGCAGAATTTTTATTAGAAAAGGGTTACGAGGTACACGGTATTAAACGAAGGTCTTCCTCGTTCAACACTGTTCGTGTAGATCATCTTTATAAAGATCCTCACGAAAAGGATGTCCGTTTTTTCATGCATTATGGAGATCTCACGGACGCTACGAACCTGATCCGTATAATTCAGGAAATTCAGCCTGATGAAATCTATAACCTGGCGGCCCAGAGTCATGTCAAGGTCTCTTTCGAAACACCTGAGTATACGGCCAATGCGGATGCACTTGGGACCTTGCGCCTCCTTGAGGCTATCAGAATTCTGAAAATGGGGGAGAAGACGCGATTTTATCAGGCATCTACAAGCGAACTTTTTGGAAAGGCCCGGGAGATACCGCAGCGAGAGACCACGCCCTTTTATCCGCGAAGCCCTTATGGAGCTGCCAAGCTCTATGGGTACTGGATCACGGTCAACTACCGCGAAGCGTATAATATGTTCGCGTGTAATGGTATCCTTTTTAACCATGAATCTCCAATAAGAGGTGAAACTTTTGTAACCCGCAAGATCACAAGGGCGGTTGCACGCATCAAGCTGGGCCTTCAGGAAAGACTGTACTTGGGTAACCTGGATGCCAAGAGGGACTGGGGTTATGCCGGGGATTATGTAAAGGCCATGTGGCTGATGTTGCAGCAAGAAGACCCTGAGGACTATGTTATTGCCACTGGTGAATCCCATTCGGTGAGGGAGTTCGTTGAAAAGGCCTTTGGAGAGATAGGAATAAAAATTGTGTGGGAAGGAAGTGGGGCCGATGAGACAGGCAAAGACAGTGAAACAGGGAAGAGCCTCGTGAAGATTGATCCTGGTTATTTCAGGCCCACTGAAGTGGATTTTCTCCTGGGCGATCCCACAAAGGCCCGTTCAAAATTGGGATGGGAGCCAACGGTATCTTTTGATGAGCTGGTTAAGATGATGGTGCGAGAGGATCTGAAAGAGGCAGAAAAAGACCGGTTATGTGAAAAAGCAGGCTTTCGTACTTACAATCAATTTGATTAGAGATATAAACGAATCAGAACTATGAACAAGGCTTCCAAAATATATGTTTCAGGTCACAGGGGTTTGGTAGGCTCGGCTATTCTTCGAAAATTAGGGGAATTAGGATACGGAAATCTTGTCTATAGGACCCATCAGGAAGTGGACCTGACAAGACAGGAGGAAGTTGAAGAATTTTTTGAGATGGAGCAGCCTGAATATGTTTTCCTTGCCGCAGCAAAGGTGGGCGGCATACAGGCTAACAATATCTACCCCGCAGAATTTATTTACAATAACCTGGTCATCCAGACAAATGTTCTACACTCTGCGTGGAAGGCAGGGGCCAAAGGGCTTTTATTCCTGGGATCATCCTGTATCTATCCCAAACATGCCCCACAGCCAATGAAAGAGGAATGTATTCTTACCGACCGGCTTGAGCCGACAAATGAGCCATATGCCATTGCGAAAATCGCCGGCATCAAGCTCTGCGAGTCCTATAATCGCCAATATGGGACCAGGTACCGCTCAGTTATGCCGACAAATCTGTATGGCCAAAATGACAATTTCGATTTGGAAAATTCCCATGTGCTTCCCGCCCTGATACGTAAATTTCATCTGGCAAAACTGGCTGCCCGGGCCGACTGGGAAGGCATCAAAAAAGACGAATCTCGCTATGGTCCCATCCCGGAAGACATTCGTGTCGCTCTTGGTTTTGCGTCTCAGAACTCGAATCCTGGACAATCCCCACAGGTTATTTTGTGGGGAAGTGGCAGCCCTCGCCGCGAGTTCCTGCATGTAGATGATCTGGCCTCTGCTTGTGTTTTTATTATGGCACTCGATGACAGTGTTTATGATAGTCAAACACAGCCGATGCTATCTCACATCAATGTTGGGATCGGTAAAGAGATAACGATCAGGGAGCTGGCTGAGATTATAAAAAAAATCGTTGGCTTTGAAGGCGAAGTTGTTTGGGATCATACAAGACCGGATGGTACTCAGCGAAAATTACTCGATGTCTCAAAACTGACCAATCTCGGATGGAAGGCCGGAACAACTTTAACTGAAGGACTCAGGCTGACTTACAAGTGGTACCTTGATCAATCTGCTTAATTTTTCAATTCCTAAATTAAATCCGTTGATTCAGAAATGACGGATTCAGGGATTAAGCTTTCTGCTCAACAAATTTGACTCTCCTGATTGTCCGCCTTAGAGGAGATACTTGATGTCTGATATAGGCGACCCCATCACTGAAATTCGCCTTCAGCTTAATGCTTCGAACTTTGAGCTTATAACTTTGAGCATTCAGCATTCAGCTTTCACCTTGAGAGCCGGGGGTTTATTATAGCGGCATTTTTCAGGAGGATTCTATAACGATTCTAGCAGATCGAATAGAGCTTAATCCAAGAATTTGCAATGGAAGGCCTGTGATCAAAGGGACACGGATTCCCGTCTCTGTTATACTGGATCAGATAGCAGAAGGCGAGTCTTGGGACACTTTGCTTGTCGGTTATCCGGAGTTGAAGAAGGAAGATATTCAGGCAGCCTTGATTTACGCCAGGACCTCTCTTGATCACACAGAGGTCAGAGCAGTTTACAGCGGCGGGGTATTGAAACCTTTCAAGAAATTGAACTTGGTTGAAGGGCAAAAAGTGGAGATAGAAATAAAGGAGGGAAAGGGCAAGAAAAATATCTCCCTCCGGGGATTATGGAAGGCCTCTAAAGTAAGCGAAAAAGATATTGATAAGGCAAAGCACATCTGGGAAAAGGGTGTAAAAAAGCAGATAAAATTCTTAGAGGAAGACTGATGCAAGATAACGAATTGCCTCTTTATGTGGCAGACTCTCATAGCCTGATTTGGTATCTGCTTGACTCGCCAAGACTTAGCTTTAATGCCAATGAAGTTTTTAATTCAGTAGAACAAGGAAAGGCTAAGCTCCTTATTCCAGCTATAGTGATCGCAGAAATTATTTTTATTGTTCAGGGCGGTAAAGTTCAGGCTGATTTAGATAGTCTCATTCTGAAGATCCAGGACTCAGACAATTTTCAGATTTCCCCCCTCGGACTGGACGAACTTATCTGTTTAAAGGAACAAACAGAGATTCCTGAGATGCATGATCGTTTTATTGTGTGTGAAGCCATTCTCCATAAAGCAAAAATCATCACCAAGGACAAACAGATAAGTAATTCAGGAGTTGCAGAAGTCGTTTGGTGAGGGGCATGAAATGGGGGACGGGCAGAAATGGGGGACGTTGCTACGAAGCTGCGTTACTTTGGTACAAGAGGCAGGGAGGACTGAAGTCACCCCAGTGAAATGCGCGCTCCGCTCGTCATGGGCATGAATTTCACAGGGTAAAGAGGACAGAGGACGGAGGTCGGAGGACAAAATTACGGGATGGTTGGATGATTAGGATGAATGGATGGAAAACGGAAGGACGGAAGGGCGGAGGACGGAGGACAAAATTACGGGATGGTTGGATGATTAGGATGAATGGATGGAAAACGGAAGACGGAGGGCGGAGGGCAGAGGGCAGAAGGCAG
>JAUXDR010000060.1 GCA_030618205.1 Deltaproteobacteria bacterium
ACAAAGGGACGGGCTATCATTACTACAGAGGTCGGTCAGAACCAGATGTGGACTGCCCAGTTCTACAAATTTGACGAGCCACGGACCCTCCTGACTTCCGGCGGCCTTGGAACCATGGGCTATGGATTTCCTGCAGCTATTGGGGCCCAGATGGCCTTCCCTGACAAGCTGGTGGTGGATGTAGCCGGTGACGGCAGCATACAGATGAATATCCAGGAGATGGCGACCGCCATGGAGCAACGCCTGCCTGTAAAAATAGTCATTCTGAACAACCAGTTTCTCGGCATGGTTAGACAATGGCAGGAGCTGTTCTATGATCGTCGGTATGCAGCTACTGAGTTTGAAATGACCCCGGATTTTGTGAAACTGGCTGAGGCTTATGGGGCCAAAGGGTTTAGGGCAACTAAGCCGGAAGAGGTCGATGATGTGCTCAGTAAGGGTCTTGAAGCGGAAGGTCTTGCGATTATGGAATTTGCTATAGCCCGCGAAGAAGGGGTATTCCCAATGGTCCCGGCCGGAAAGGCTACAACTGAGATGTTGCTCGTTTAATATCGAGGATAAGGAGCTTGGCCCTATGAAGCATACTCTCTCTGTATTAGTTGAAAATACTCCTGGTGCCCTTTCCCGCATAACAGGGCTTTTCAGTGGGCGGGCGTTTAATATTGAGAGCCTTAATGTGGCTGCAACCCTGGACCCGAGCCTGTCACACCTCACACTGGTGACAAGAGGCGATGAATTTATAATTGAGCAAATAATCAAACAGCTCAGGCGCCTGGTGGATGTCTTCAAGGTCGTGGATGTGAGTGAAGGTGAGTTTGTTGAGCGCGAGATGTCCTTGATCAAGGTCAAGGCTGAGGAACAATCCAGGGCCGAGATATTACGTATTTGCGATATATTCCGTTGCAAGGTCGTTGACGTGAGCCCTAAATCTTACACCTTAGAGGTCACCGGACCGGAGTCAAAACTAAAGGCAGTAATAGAGCTACTCCGTCCAATTGGAATCAAAGAAATTACAAGAACTGGTACCATAGCCATGATGAGAGAGAAAAAGACGATTTAGGAAGGAGCTGCAGAGGATGAGGATTTATTACGAACAAGATGCCCCCATGGACGTACTTCAAGGAAAGACCATAGCCATAATCGGCTATGGTAGCCAAGGACATGCCCATGCCCAGAACTTGAGAGATAGTGGGTTGTCCGTTGTCGTGGGGGAACTCCCTGGAACACCCAATCATGATCTTGCAGTCAAACACGGGTTTGAGCCTGTAAGTGCCGGAGAAGCTGCAGCCAAGGGAGATCTCATCATGGTCCTGGTGCCTGATCATGTCCAGGGCCAGCTATACGAAAGTGCTATTGAGCCAAACCTGAAGACCGGGAACATGCTCCTTTTTGCCCATGGCTTCAACATTCACTTTGGCCAGATAACTCCTCCGGCTGACGTGGATGTTACTATGGTGGCACCCAAAGGCCCGGGACATCTGGTGCGTAGGGAATACGAAAAGGGCGCCGGTGTGCCCAGCCTGGTAGCCATACATCAGGATCACACTGGAGAAGCCCTGCAGAGGACACTTGCCTATGCAAACGGCATAGGCGCTACCCGTGCGGGGGTTATTGAAACCACATATAAAGAAGAGACCGAGACTGATCTCTTTGGCGAGCAGTGTGTCCTTTGTGGCGGGGTCACCGAGCTCATAAAAGCGAGTTTTGAGACCCTGGTTGAAGCGGGTTATCAGCCGGAAATAGCGTACTTTGAGTGCTGCCACGAGCTCAAGCTCATAGTTGACCTGATTTACGAAGGCGGTCTGTCGCAGATGCGTTACTCAATCAGCGATACGGCGGAATATGGCGATCTTACCAGGGGGAAGCGCATAATAACAGAAGAAACAAGAAAGGAGATGCGCAGGATCCTTGATGAGGTTCAGAGTGGCAGATTTGCCAGGGAGTGGATGCTGGAAAACCAAGTCAAACGCCCTGTATTCAACGCCCTTAGACAGCGGGAAAAGGAACATCCTATAGAAGAGGTCGGCTCCCGCCTGAGGGATATGATGAGCTGGCTCAAGAAGTAGCCCTGACTTTCTAAGCCCTTAATGCATTCTCATCGCATTCCAGTTGCCAAGGAAGGAGTCCCTTTCATAGGTATTGCCGTCCTGGCCGCTGTGATATGTTCTTTACTCAACTGGCCTGTTCCGGCCGTGGTCTTTTTTGTGATTGCGGTCTTTGTTCTCTTTTTCTTTCGGGACCCCGAGCGTATAATTCCATCAGGCTCGGATCTGGTGGTATCACCTGCTGACGGTCGGGTCATAGATATAGCTGAAGACAACACGGGCTCCCTTAATGGAAAAGACGTAAAGCGAATCAGTATATTCATGAATATTTTTAATGTGCATGTAAACAGGGCCCCAATTACGGGCAAGGTTCAACAAATTTCGTACCAGCCGGGATCCTTCTGGCCTGCTGACCGTAAAAGGGCCTTGCTTGAAAACGAGCGAAATGCCCTTTTGATCCGCAGCGAGGACGGAATGGAGCTGACCGTTGTACAGGTGGCTGGTATAATAGCCAGGCGAATTGTTTGTTGGGCTGAGGTCGGTGATAGGGTTAAAATCGGTGAACGCTTTGGACTCATTCGTTTTGGATCTCGCCTTGACGTGTATGTCCCGAAGGATGTTTCAGTGTTGGTGAAAAAGGGCGACCGGACAACGGCCGGGCAGACGGTTCTTGCCAAAAATATTCTATCATAATAAAACACGAATATCATAATTAAGAGACTAATTCCCAATTCCTTATTTCTAACAGGGGGTCTCCCATGAAACAAAAGCAAAGCGGCGATTCAGCAGACAAGACTTCAAGACGCAGCATATATCTCCTTCCAAACCTGCTGACCTCGGCAAGCCTGTTCAGCGGATTCTATGCCATTATTGCCGCGATTAAAGGGAATTATCAGGCCGCTGCCGTAGCCATTTTAATATCATTTGTCCTGGATGGTCTGGACGGCAGGGTGGCTCGTTGGACCCGTACTACGAGTAGATTCGGCATGGAGTATGATTCCCTTTCAGACCTGGTGGCCTTTGGAGTAGCCCCAGGCATACTGGCCTATATGTGGGGGCTGCAGGATTTCGGCCGGCTCGGATGGCTTGCTGCCTTCCTGTATGTGGCAACCACTGCCCTCAGGCTGGCCAGATTCAATACCCTGAGCCAGAGCAGCAATAGCAGCACAAGGGATTATTACTTCCTTGGTCTGCCCTGTCCTTCTGCAGGGGCCGTATTGGCTACATCTGTGCTTTTATGCCAGCATGTCGGTATATTTGGCCCGGTACGTCATGTGGCAGTGCTGATCATGGTCTATGGCCTTTCCTTCCTGATGGTCAGCAATGTGCGTTACTATGGTTTCAAGGAAGTCCGCTGGCTTCAGCAGCACCCTTTTTCCGGTATGGTAGTGCTGATTCTGGCCATAATGGTAGTTGCTATGGAGCCCAAGGTGACGCTATTTGTCCTTATAGCTACTTATGTGATATCCGGACCTGTCTTGATGTCCCTTAGAGCCTTGAGACCCAAGTCGTTGAGGTCTGGTGCGGGCCATCACAGTAAAGATGTTTCCCCTGGCAGAGATGAGGGAATGTAAAAAAAAATGGATAGCAATAAAAGGATAATAATATTTGATACTACATTAAGGGACGGGGAGCAGTCCCCTGGTGTATCTCTAAACGTTGAGGAAAAACTCCAGATCGGTAGGCAGTTGAAAAAGCTGAATGTCGATGTGATCGAGGCCGGATTTCCTGTTGCTTCCCCAGGTGACTTTCAGAGTGTTAAGCGCATTGCGCAGGAACTCAAGGGTCTGCAGGTTGCTGCCCTGGCCCGTGCCAATGAGAAAGACATCGATACTGCATGGGAGGCTATAAAGGAGGGGGAAAATCCTCGAATACATATCTTTCTTGCCACCTCTGATATCCACCTCCAGCATAAACTGAGAAAGACCAGGGAGCAGGTACTGGATATGGCCCGGGCAGCGGTAGGGTATGCTGCAAAATACACCGGCAATGTGGAGTTTTCCGCTGAAGACGCGAGCCGGAGCGATCTTGATTTCCTCTGCAAGGTCTTTGAGACGGTGATAGATGCCGGTGCCACAACGGTCAATTTCCCGGACACAGTGGGGTATGCCATACCGCATGATTTTGGCAGGATGATCCGATATGTGGTCGAGCACACTTCCAACATCCACAAAGCGATCTTGAGCGTACACTGTCACAACGATCTGGGACTGGCCACAGCGAATGTGCTGACAGCTTTAGAGCAAGGTGCAAGACAAGTGGAGTGCACTGTAAACGGTATAGGTGAGAGGGCCGGCAATGCCGCTATGGAAGAGGTGGTCATGGCCATCCGTACCAGGCGAGACGTTCTTCCCTTTGACACGGCGATATCTTCTCAACACATCATGGCTGCCAGCCGGCTGGTAAGCATGCTTACCGGAATGGTAGTTCAGGCGAACAAGGCCATAGTAGGGGACAACGCCTTTGCACACGAGTCCGGAATCCACCAGGACGGGGTCTTAAAGGAACGTACGACCTATGAGATTATCGATCCCAAGGACATAGGTCTTAGCAAAGGGACCCTGGTCCTTGGGAAACACTCCGGGAGACATGCCCTTAAGGCAAAGCTTGAGGAAGTAGGCTACAAGCTCAGCGATGAAGAGATCGATAGGGTATTTACAAGGTTCAAGTCCCTTGCAGACAAGAAGAAGGAGGTTTATCCGGAGGATGTTGAGGCCCTTGTGGCAGAGGAGGTGCTCAGGATTCCTGATCGTTATCGTCTTGTTTACCTCCATGTTGCCGGTGGAAGCGGCATCAGACCGACTGCAACCGTAACAGTGGAAATAGACGGCAAGGAAGTTGATGGAGTGAGCCTTGGGGCCGGTCCGATAGATGCGGCCTATAAGGCAGTAGCCAAGCTCGTAAAGACTGAAAGCCATCTGCTCCGTTTTGCTGTAAACTCCATTACAGGAGGCACGGATGCCCAGGGAGAAGTCTCTGTGCGTCTTGAAGAAGGCAGTTATGTGGTCACAGGCCATGGGACCGATCCTGATATAATTACTGCTAGTGTCAGGGCATACCTGAACGCCCTGAATCGTCTTGAACACATGAAAGAAAATGCGCTGCAAAAAAATGTTGAATGCTAAATGTTGAATGTTGAATTGCGGTAAAACGATTGGAATATAAAAAGATTATTCCTTAATTCAACATTTAGCATTCAACATTTATGTGCGTCGCAATGAGCGGAAAATTGAAGCAACGCCGCAGATTGGATTTTTTCAGCGGAATCATCTCTTGTAATAATAACGTCAACGACGTCAGTTACATTAAAGAATTATTAAACTAACTCCGTCCCGTCCCCTAATATGTAGCCTAAATTCTAATATGTAGTCCAACGTTTAGATCAAGCGCGGGCCAAAAGCCTATCAGCGTAGCGCCGCTGCGTCCCTTCCCGTCGCCTGAATTTTTTGGTTATGTTTTCGGTACGATTTTGACATTATTTTTGAAATAATTGCTCTACAATTGTCATTGGCATGAACATTCGTGCCCTACCATTGTGGCAGCACAATACTTCAAAACCGTATTTTGAATAGAAGTGCTCAGCGTTTTCGTTTAAGCAATCGACGATAATTGCATAGGCTCTCATGTGAGAATTTATTTCCCATAAATATTCAAGAGCCTTTATTAGGGCGATTTTCCCTAAACCTTGTCTGTGATATTCCAAATGAACGGCCAACTGAGCAAGTAGGAATACCGGCACAGGATAACGAGGCAACTTTTTTATAAGTTTTTTCGGCAAAGTCTCTCTGCTAATAGAACTAGGTGCAATCGTATAAAATGCGCAGATGGGGTATTTGCCGTCAGGCAATGGAACAGAGGCGGATAACAGCATTGTTCTGCTTATGCCTGCCTTCATATGCTTAGCAGCCTTAGTTCGAATGAATGCGTTTAATTCAACTTCACCGCAATCAAATGAAGCCCGGTCGTGGATAGCCTTGTCAAGCTCTACAAATTCTTTAGCCCAACTCATTTGATGCCTTGTTTTTTGGTAAAAGATGTCGCCTTTATCAAAACTTTATTAGGTTTTCGCGTTTCCTTGCAAGCATTCATAAAACGATCAAAAGCATCATTTTCAACGGTGATACTTTCATGTTGAGCAATCACCCGGGTTGCATTGTCATCAATAAGCCTGACAATATACTCAGTGAGACTTTTCAACCCAAGCAAGGCAGACGCTTTTTCTGCTTTTGCTTTAATTTCTTCATCTAGCCTCATGTCGAGACGAGTGGTAGCCATTGTCGTTCTCCTCTTGTATTTTGTACGGATGAGTTCTGTACTTCATAAAGAGTATATTATCTACTAAAGGCTTTGTCAATAAGTACGGAATATTTCCGTACAAATGTGTCCCCCATTCTCGTTTCCCATCCTACGTTCCTACATCTTAACCAAAAATGACGCTTGACATTTGCGTACAGAATTAAGTACATTTCCTTTAATCATAAAGGAGGAATATATGGAATCAATAAATTACACAACATTTCGAAAAGATTTGGCAAAAACCATTGATCGAGTCAACGATGATCATTGCCCTATCCTTATTACACGCCAGAAAGGACGAGCAGCAGTGCTTCTGTCACTTGATGATTTTAAATCAT
>JAUXDR010000014.1 GCA_030618205.1 Deltaproteobacteria bacterium
CAGCCAATCTTCGAGTTTTTTGATGTTCAAGGGACACTCGCGGGATTTCGTTTTCCCGACTATGCCCGCGGTGTTAACGTGCCGGGGTATCACCTCCACTTTCTCACCGAGAACCGGAATGCAGGTGGACACGTACTCGATTGTCGATTGCAATATGGTAAACTGGAAGCCGAACATACGTCGAATTTCCACATGGAACTACCGAGAGAAGGTGCTTTCCTTAAGGCCGACCTTTCAATAGACCAGGGAGCGGCAGCACATCAAGTGGAGGAACAATAATAAGTGCAGGAATATAGTCAGACGCTTGGGCGACGCAAAATGCTCTTATGAGCTTGCTGAAAAATCGCGCTGCAGTTGGTTGGTCTTTTGGATCTCTTGTTGAGTTAGCGCCTTGTAAGGATGCATAGATAATTGACTATTGAAGATTGACTTGTGATTTTCTTTCAATTGACAATTTTTAATTCTCAATCCCAGGATTCTACCCGGTTTCGGCCATTTTCTTTGGCCTTATATAGTGCTTTATCAGCACATTCAACTAGCTGCTTGTGATTGCTGATTTGCTCGTGTGGAAATGTGGCAACCCCTAAACTGATGGTGATATGCAGCACATTGTCCTTATCGCGGACATCACAATGTTCCACCACCTGCCTGAGACGTTCAGCTACATGAAACGCGGCTGGCCCGTCTGTGTGATACAAAACGACCGCAAACTCTTCACCCCCGTATCTGGCCGCGAAATCGCTGTCTCTTATAGTGTCTTTGATGACTTGCCCAAGATTACTTAATACGATGTCACCTGTTTGATGTCCGTAGGTATCGTTAAATTTCTTAAAATAGTCTATGTCTAATAAAATGCACGATAAAGACTCAAAATACCTTCTTGCGCGTAAAAAGTCTTTTGACAACTGGTCGTGGAAATATCGATGGTTATATAAGCCTGTTAGCCCGTCCTTGTTGGCTAACTCTTGGAGCTGCCTATTCTTTTCCTGAAGGGCTTCATAGAGCTGCTTTAATCGTAACTGTATATTCACGCGGACTACCAACTCGCCTTCGTCAAAGGGTTTGGTCACATAATCCAAGGCCCCCAGTTCCAGGCCCCTTACCTTGTCTGCAGGCTCAGCCTTTGACGTGAGCATAATGATAGGTATCTCTTTGGTGCTGTCCTCCTCTTTCAAATTTTGACATACCTGGTATCCATCCATAACCGGCATGATCAAATCCAACAGTATGAGGTCCGGGCATTCGGATTTGGCTGCCTGAAGGCCTGTCAGGCCATCCTGAGCCAAAATGACCTCATGCCCTTGCTTGGTCAGAATAGTTTTTGCGACGTGGGAAATCAATCGACTATCGTCTACGACAAGTATCTTGGCCATGCAACACCCCTCATCACTACGTTTCGGATTTGCTGCTCACGCCTTGAAGAGATTGGAACGCGGATTTCATATATGCGCTCTCACCACGTAATCGCCCTGACTTGAGCCTTGAAAGAACAATATGCGGTATGTCATCCAGTGGAGCCACTACTTCAACTGCGCCCCGTTTGATAGCAGCCGCAGGCATGCCAAACACCAATGAGGTGGCTTCGTCCTGTGCAACTGTGAAGGCACCGGCTTGCCTCATAGCCAGCAGGCCGTCGGCCCCGTCGTCTCCCATCCCTGTCAGGAGTATGCCTATGGCATTGGAGGCTGCGGTCTTTGCAACCGAATTGAGCAGCACATCTATAGAAGGACGCTGGTGTTTGACTGGCGGGCCGTTTTGCAGCCGGACGTAATATCCCCTATGGTCCTCGGCCATCTGGAGGTGCAACCCACCGGGCGCTACCAGCACCTTCCCCCTATCGAGGTGATCACTGTCGTTGGCCTCCTTAATATCCATAGGGAACAATGTGTCCAGCCGTTGGGCAAAGGCCCTTGTAAAGCGAGCCGGCATATGCTGGGCTATGACAATTCCATTTACATTGGGAGGCATGGACCCCAGTAGTCTTTCTATGGCTCTAGTGCCGCCTGTAGAGGCGCCGATGGCAATGATCTTATCCGAGTTTGCCATACTTGCCGCCGGAACACGCTTCCCTTGTTTGCCAAATAGGCCATAGGGTTTGATCCTGGTCCGGGCTGCCGTTCTTACCTTAGTGATAATCTCGTGCTCCAACTTCCAAAGACCGGTTCTGACGTCCTCTCTAGGTTTGGCAATAAAATCAACAGCCCCAACATCCAGGGCTTCCAGGGTATGCATGCTATTATTCCGGGTATACGAACTGATCATGATCACCGGAATGGGACGAAAGCGCAACAGGTGTTTTAGAAATGTGATTCCATTCATTCGAGGCATCTCAACGTCCAGGGTGACCACATCAGGCCTTTTTTCTATGATCATATCCTTGGCATCAAAGGCATCCGAAGCAGCTCCTACTACCTCAATGTCGGGGGCAGACGATAGCAGGGTCGTCAGCACCGACTGCACAACAGGCGAATCGTCAACAATGAGCACGCGGATCGGTTTCATCTAGAATAGCACCACTTGCGACTTTGCCAGTCGTTCTTGAAAAATCCTTCTTTTATATAAATCTTCGTCTTGGAAGGAACGTTTGTCTTGTCTCATATCAAATCGTTTTAAGAGGACTCGATTAGTGTCAGTAAAAAAGAGTATCTTTCTGCCGGCATTGCCACCCACATCCACCTTTACGGCAGGAATACCTTCCAGCTCCAGGAATTTTTTTGCGAAACGAATATTGGACCCTGCAATATCGCCATCATCCCTTCTGAATTTCAGTACATTCCCCCCCCCGAAGACCTTGGCCCGAAGCCCTTTTCTCCGTGCTCCTAACCTAATAAGCTCCCCGATCAACAGCTCCATGGCAAACATACCATACCGGGCGACCTCAGAAGATAGGATTTCATCAGGATGAACCATTCCCGGAAGTAAAAAATGGTTCATCCCTGCTACTTTTATTTTTTCGTCATAGATGCAGGTGGTAATGCAGGAGCCGACAATGGTGTGAAGTACCTCACTATTTTGAGTGGCAAAATATTCACCTGCCATGAGCATTATAACTGGTTTTTTTAGGCCGTGGCTGTAAAATCGGTTCAAAAATCTAACCCTTCTTTTGATAGGTGAAATAACCCACCAAGGCAAAACGGTCGTCGACGCCGATCAGAGACTCGGAAGCTCCGAGGCACAGGAATCCATCTCGTTCTAAAATGTGGAAGAAATTATCTATAAGCCTTTTCTTGACTTCTATATCAAAATATATCATCACATTCCGGCAAAAAATAATGTCTACAGGGCTCCTAAATGGAAAGCCACGATCGACAAAGTTGAGCCTGCGAAACAGCAGTTTTTTTCTTAAGTCTTCCCTGACCAGGAAAAATCCGGAGTTTTTTCCCGTGCCTTTTGTGAAATATTTGTTGAGGTATTCCATTGGGACCTGTTGTATACACTCCTTTGAATATATGCCCCTATAAGCGATTTTGAGAGCATCGGTATCAACATCGCTGGCCAAGATCCTGATGTCCCAGGCGTGGTCCCCCTTAAACATCTCGTTTACGACCATGGCAATACTGTAAGCTTCCTGGCCTGTGGCGCATCCGGCAGACCATATGCGCAGCTTCTTGGCGGTGTCTTTCCGGGTTGCCACTTGAGGCAATACGACGTTGACCAAAAGCTCAAACTGTTTTGGGTGCCTGAAAAAGGCGGATTGGTCGACTGTAATCGTATTTATGAGTTGCCTTAATTCCCATCCACTTTTTTTGTCTTGGAGAAGGTAACGATAATATTCGCTATATGATTCTAATCCAAGACTATTTACTCTGGAGGCCAACTTTCGTTGCAAAGTCGCCTTTTTTGTATGAACAAACGAGACGCCAACATGTTTTTTGACCAGGCGCCTGAATAATTCAAATTCTTTTTCCAACAGGCGCTCCACCATAAGAACACACCATGCTGATCAGGCAGCATCCAGGATTTCGAGTTCTTCAGGACTCAAGAGTCGATCTATATCCAACAGGACTATAAGCTCATTTTCCTTTTTCCCAATCCCTTTCATATATTCGGTCTTTATACCAGGAGAAAAATTGGAGGTAGCTTGAACTTCTTCGGGGAGGATTTCCAGCACGTCGGAGATCTCATCTACAATAACCCCCATAGCTCTTCCCGATATCTCCATTACAATGATTGTATGGAAGGGAGTGTACTTGGTTTCCGGCAGGTTAAACTTTTCCCTCAAATCAAATACGGGCAAGACAACACCCCTCAGATTAATGATCCCCTTGATGAACCCTCTCATGTTGGGAAGAGGTGTGATCTTTCTATAACTGACGACCTCTTTTATCTTGAGGATTTCAATCCCAAACGTCTGTTCATTTATTGAAAGGATGACATATTGCGGAGTTTCAGACATTAAAATTCCTCAAACCCTTCATCCAGCTCTTTTTCTATCAAGTCTTTCTCCTTATCTTCAATGGGATGCTGAATGGCCAGCTCTTCACGCAAAGGCTTTGTGGTAAGCGGTTTACTTCTTCGCCTCTCCTTCTTTAAAGTCGGCGTATTCTTTTTGAAACTGAAATTTTTAACCTCGATATCGCCCTGATCACCCAATATGAACTTATCGGTCACGCCTTGTAACAGAGTGGCTTTTTCGTTGAGTTGTTCTGTAGCACCTGCCAGTTCATCCACTAATGCTGCATCATGTTCAACAACATCACTCATCTCACTCATTCCCTGGCCAATTTGCTCAACTCCTCTTGAGCTTTCCTGCGTGGCCAAGGAGACCTCACCGAGAGCATCGGAGGCCTGTTTAATGGTTTGGATGATCTTCTTAAATCCGTTCTCCAGTTGGCCAACCCATTCTTTGCCCGTGTTAACCCTTTCCATAATATCGCGGACAAGGCTTTGAATATCCTTGGACGCGCTAGAGCTTCTTCTTGCAAGGTTTCGAACTTCGTCTGCAACTACGGCAAACCCCCTGCCGTGCTCTCCGGCTCGTGCCGCTTCCACGGCAGCATTTATAGAAAGAAGGTTGGTCTGAAAGGTTATCTCGTTGATCAAATCCATCATCTCAACTATCTTGCGGCTACCTTCCGCCATTTCGTTCATGGCCTCGGTTGTCTTTTCGACTGTATTCCCGCTTTCCACGGCCACTGCTACCGCATCCTTTGAAAGACTATCGGCTTGCCGTGTATTGGCGGCGTTCTGGTTGATGCTGGATACAAGTTCTTCCACGGTTGCGCTCGTCTCTTCGATAGTGGCAGCCTGTTGCTGGGAGCGTTGCGAAAGCTCCTGGTTTCCTTGAGAGATGTGCCTGACACCCTTGATCACTGTGAGAGCGGCGTTTTTCGTCTGCCCAATAAGCTTCTCCATGCGGTCAACAGTCTCGTTGGTCCTTTTAACCAGCCGGTCCATTGCATCATTTCCGCCACTCATTTCGGCCCTTACTGTTAGGTCTCCTTTGGCAACTTTCTTCAAGATATTTGAGAGGTTTTCGACCCTGCTCTGTAACTTCTCCTTTTCTTCTTCTTCCCTGAGAAGAGAATTCTTGAGCACGGATTCTGCCTTGACCTCCTTGGAGATATCGCGCATAATTTCGAACCCGCCCAGGATCTTGCCCGAAGAGTCCAATAGGGTAGCACCACTCGCCATAATGGGGACTTCTTTGCCTTCAGCGTTTTTCAGGGTGACCTTCTGACCAGAGGTAACTTCTCCTGTTCTCATGGCCTTTTTTATTGGGCATGACGTGCGGCACATATCGCTGTTGAATACCTCTTCACAGGTCCTCTTGCCCTGGACCTCCTCGGGCCGGACACCGGCAAGTTTGGCAGCCGCATCATTTATGTAGGTTATCTTCATATCAGGATCGACCATAAGAAAGGCATCCGTGATACCCAGGCTGAGGCTGTTGGCATATTCAATGCGGTCGCGGATGTTCTTGATCATCTGGTTAAAATTCCGAGTCAACCTCCCAATGGAGTCCCGGGAATCATCGTGGACTTCGACGCTGATATCGCCTGCCGAGACCTGGCCCGTTTTTTCTGCCAGGGATTTGATGCGCCGGGTTACAAGTCGACTAAACAGGAAGTTCATTACAAGTATGATCCCGATGATCTCCACAATACAAAATATGATAAAGCGATTTCTGGCTGAAACGAGAGAGGCATAAACCTCTGTTACGGAGTGTTTCACGACCATGGCACCCAGCACTTTTTTACTTTTCCCGTGGCAGTGATGACAACCGCTCTCGTTCAAAAGGGGCATCATGGTGACCAGGAAGGCCTCCTTATCTCTGATTTCCATGAGGAGTTCTTTAGGCGACTGTCCTGTGCTTATTGCGTCGGCAAGGGCTTTCAGAGTCTTTTCCCCCCATAAATATTGCGTGATGCCGGTATGAATGCGGTCCTCTTCTGAGGCATAGGTAAGGTTCTGGCGAAAGTCGCATATATAAACCTCAACGCCTTCCATATGCTCTTTGATGTCCTTCAGTTGAGCTTCAACTGTCTTGCTGTCCCCAACTGACATGGGATATTTGATGGCACTGTATGTGTTTTCGAGCAGGCCCTGACTCGATTGTTCCACCTGATTCAAGACGCTTTCAGTATGAAAAGACAGGGCTTCATAAAGGAACAAGCCGGTAAATACTCCGACCACCATGATTGTTGCTACAAGGATCTTGACACGCAGTCCAGTTCCTTTCACCAGTTTATCTATCCAGTTTATCATGACTTCACCTCTATGGATCATGAAATCGGATGCTGGATGTATGAATCGAGTTCGTATAATTATCCAGTATCGTTTTGGTTGGCATGGTCCGTCCTACGGCTTCAGGATCATAATGCAAAAATAGAAATTCCTATAACGATAAAGTTAATGGCCGCCTCCGTGAACCATGGGGGTGTAACGAAACGCGCCCACCCGCTCTTCTGTATGGCACTTATGGCAGACATCTATTGTGACCTTTTGCGTGATATCATCCGGGTCCTCGGTTTCTATGTGGCGCCCACCCGGGCCATGGCAAACCTCGCATCCTGCATTTTTCAGTTCAGGGGTCTGCTCAAGGCTGACAAAACCGCCCGGCTTGCCGTATCCTGTAGTATGGCAAGCATAGCATTCCTTGAGTTCGTCGAGTGTAAGCCCTTTTTTCATCTTTTGCACACTCTGAAACGAGTGGCTTTTCCGGGCATATTTGCAGTAGCTCTCGTGTTCGGCTTTGTGGCATTGTAGACAGCTATCAGTACCCACATAGATCCTTGATTTGGTATCCTGCGCCCAAGTGGAGGTAGATACAAGGACGAGAAAGATCAAACAAACAAACCCATTAGTCTGATGCGCTCTTTTCTTCACTTTCATGGTATTTGTCTCCTTCAAAGGGATGTCTGAAAAATATTTCCTCGAGTCCTAAAAGATCCAAGACGAGTGAGACTGAGCCGTCCCCTATGATGGTGGCACCGACAATCCCCTTTACGGTGCGGTAGTTTGTCTCCAGGCTCTTAACAACAATCTGTTGCGGTTCCAACACGTTCTCCACAGGTATGCCGAAGACCTTTCTCCCTGTATCCACAAAGACCAGCACAGAGGTGTTGCCACCTGCAGAAGGCATACCCATGTTAAGGATTTTCCTTATATCTACAACGGGAAGATAATCACCGTGGAATGGGTACACCATTTCCTCGGCCCCGAAACTTTTGACAAGGTCCTTGTCAAACCTTTCAGTTCCAAAAACAGCTTGCAGTGGTAACAAGTATGAATTGTCCTGAATCATCACGTGCAAGACCTTCATGAGGGCAAATGTCAAAGGCAGGCATAAGGTAAACCTGGTCCCCTTGTCCTTTTTCGTATCTATATCTATGGTGCCGCCAAGCTGATCAAGCTGTGTCTTGACCACATCCATCCCAACCCCTCTTCCGGAGAGTTCCGTAACTTTTGAGCTCGTGGAAAATCCTGGCCTAAGGACAAATCCAAGCAAGGCTTCCTTGCTTAAATCTTGATCCGGCTGAATCCAGCCCTTTTCAAGTGCCCTATTTCGAATGTCCACCAAATCCAGCCCTCTTCCGTCGTCAGTTATCTCGATAAAGATACTTCCTCCTCTCTGATAGGCCTTTAATTCAATGATCCCCGAGGGATTCTTGCCCTTTGCTTGCCTTTCTTTCGCAGTTTCTATGCCATGATCAACACAATTTCGCACAAGGTGTTTTAAAGGGTCTGAAATATGTTCAATAACCTCTTTGTCCAATTCAGTATCAAGTCCTGTCAAGGTTACCTTGATCTCTTTGTTTTGCTTTAAAGCAAGATCCCTTACCATGCGCTGGAATCTGTGGAAGGTCCCTTCCAGAGGAAACATCCTGACCCGGGCGATTCGTTCTTCAAATTCCCGATTCACCTTAAGGAGATTTTCCGTCTCCTCCAGCAGTTCCATTTTTCCGGGGCCTACATATTTTTCAAATAACATGTGCACCCTAGAGACCCCGATCCTCATTTCCTCAGCCAGGTTTACCAGCCTGTCAAGCTTTTCCACATCAACCCGGATAGTTGTTTTACGATAGACCTTGCGACTCTCCTCTTGCAGGGTCAAGGCCTTCTGAATCTCTTCAGGCCCGATTATTCCACTGTCCACCAAGACCTCGCCCAGCTTCTTCTGTTTTTTCAACGCATCGCTCAATACTCCTGTTGTAATCTTTCCGGTTTCCACGAGCACTTCACCAAGTTTCTTTTCGGCAAGTCCTATATTAATGCCCTCTCTGTAGTCTTTGGTGACATCTTCAATACGAATGTCGTTGTCATCTTTGACAAACATGAAGACATCTTCAATATCCTCATAAGGCCGGTTTGTCTTAATGATCACTTGCCAGGATATGTAAAGATCATGCATACAAAAGCTCTCAAAATCGGGAAGTCCGGAAAGATCAGGTACTACCTCGATAAACTCGCCCAGCTCCGATAGGCCCAACAATAACAAGAGCGGATCCTGGCCGGAATAGAAAAGGTCCTTTCGAAACTTGAGGTCGATTCTGTAAAAGCTGAATTCTTCCGGAGGTTCCCTGGGGGCTTCCTTGACCGGTGACCCGAATTCCTTCCCAGGGGCATCCATGGCATCAATCCCCAGATAGCGTTTTACCTGGTCTTTTCGCTCATCTAGAACCCCCGGAGCTGCTTCTTCGGCCTCTCCTTGAGAAACCCTTTCAAGCATAGACCGAATAAAGTCGATTGAGCTCAGAAGAATGGTAATAAGGTTCTTAGTGACGCCCAAATTACGAGATCTAAGACGTTCCAGGAGGCTCTCAAGAAGGTGGGCATAGTCTGAAATATTCATGAATCCTACCATTGCCGCACTACTCTTTAAGGTATGAACCGACCTGAAAATCTGTTCTATATCTGGCATGGATTCTGGTGTGGATTCGAGCGACAGGAGGCTTTCTTCTGCCAATTTGAGCAGGTCGTCTGACTCGGAGAAAAAGATCTCTAAGATCTCTTCTTGTTCATTCATTTTGACCACACGACTTTCTTGACAGCCCACAGGAGCTGTTCTGGTTGAAAAGGCTTCAGCAGCCACCCTGAAATGCTTGCAGCCCGGCCTTTTTCTATCATAGATTCCCCGGCCTCGGTGGTCAGGACTAATATGGGAAGGAATTTTAGCTCGGTCTCTTTTACCTTGGATATGAAAGTAATTCCATCCATCTCCGGCATGTTAATGTCGGTGATAATCAGGGCCAAAGATTGACCTTTGTCTTCTATGGATCGCAGTTTTTGAAGGGCATCTTTACCATCTGTCGCTTCTGTCACTCTATATCCTGCATTCTGCAGGCAAAAGGAAAGCGACGACCTCATCGTAGGCGAATCATCTACCAATAGAATGTGTTTTTCCATCTTGGCGTACCTGTCACACCAATGCGGCCTTCAGACCGCAAAGAGACAAAATGTCCTCCACCTCAGCAGAGACAGCGGAAATTCTCAGCTTGACATCAGGTTCCAGCCGTCGCTTAAAGGCAATCAGCAACTGAAGAGCAGCAGTGTCAACAAATTTGACCTTGGCAAGGGAAATAGGAACCTCCTGTGCGTCCTTAAGAGACTCTTCCAAGAATGTTTTGAGCTCATCCAATTCATGGATAGAGAGCTCTCCTTCAAGGTGGTAAACCCCTTGGCCGTCTTGGCTTATACTAAAGGTTCTTGCAGTCATTTTGAAAGCGGTACAAACAACAAAAAACGTAACACTTGAGGGCTATGGCAATAAAACATTGCCCTTTATTATAAATCGAACATAAACCGGATATACTTTAATTTTGAGCAAACAGTTACAAGATATGGCATCCTTCATTTTGTAGTTTACACTTTTTTCGAAAAAGCGTGTATTATCGAATTGAATGCCGATGTCGAAAATTTATAGTACTTACAGTGAAATCATGAATGAGACATAAATGACCAATTCAGAACTTCAGAACCCGGTCTGTCGTGAATGGACGGAAAAGCTTCTGACTATGACCAGGGAGATGAGGAGGCGTGACCTTTCTCTCTATCTTGGATCAGAGCAGACATGGAATGACCCCCCCGGTCCCATGGACTTGGCGGACATCGAGGAAATAAAACACGTCTTTGGTACAGCGGGATTTGCCGGCCGGGTTTACTACCAGGCAGTTGATTATTTTATCCGGTCAAAGGTTGAGCCGTTTCAGGCTATACTGAATACATGGATGCGGGGAGC
>JAUXDR010000153.1 GCA_030618205.1 Deltaproteobacteria bacterium
CCCCCAAGGCCTGGCGGAAGGCGTCTCCATTTCTCCCCGGTGCGGCGCTGTGCCAGCACTGCCCTGACCGGTCGCTGGAGGATCATCAGGATGATCAGCGCCCCTGCTGCCACCTTGGCAAATATCACTTCAAAGGGGCTAAGCCCTCCTGATAGGAGGTAACGCGCAACAAGGCCGACACCAAGCCAGTAAAGCAAGGCACCAGCCAGACCGGATGTTGACAGAAGCTCTCCATAACGGTGCTGACGGATGACGTTTATAAGATTGAGGATCAGTCCCAGGCTGATAATACCGATCCCAAGAAAGGCCGACATCACCATAAAGCGGTTGATTTCCTCCATGGGGTGCATCCAAAGTGCGGGAATCAGGTCTTCCAGACCAAAAACACTGCCGTAAAGGAGACCGAAGATCATGGACGATACCCCACACTCCATGAGTATAATTCCATAATCTATGTAACGGTACATCTTTCTGAATACATAGTAGCCTATGCCACAGAGTATGGCCCCGTGCCCCACGTCCCCGAACATCATCCCGAAGAGGAGAAGGAAACTCACTGCAAGAAAGACCGTGGGTTCCACCTCTTCATAGGCAGGGGTGCCATACAACGTGGTTAGTCGCTCAAAGGGACGGATAAGCATGGGATTATTGAAGAGTATGGGTATCTTAAGGATACCGGACCGGACTTCTTTTATGTCCTTTGGGTCCACCTGGTCCACCAGGACCTTGCCGGACGTGGCTTTGAGTATCCGTTTCTTTAATTCCTCAAAGAGTGCAACCGGTATCCACCCCGTAAGGAGATATGTGTGATCAATCTGCCCGAATTTAGCCTGGGCCTTAAGGAGCTGCCGGGCAAGCAGTATCTCCTCATGCAGACGTTTGAGCCTTGTACCGTATTTTCGGGTAAGCTCTGCTCCTTCGGTATCAAGGCCGGCAAGCTCGGTCTTTAAATGCTCCAGCTCAGCGGACAATCGATCCAGGGCCTTTTCTATAGTACCATGAATCCCGGGAGGCAGCTCCAAAGGGTCCCAGAATGCGCTCTTAAGGGCTCTTAAGAGCGCCTCTTCATCTTTTTTTAGAGACATGGCCAATAGGACTACCCTTCGTTCCCTGCGGCCGACAGGGATGAGAGTGTGATGCGTATCCACAAGGCTTTGTTCCAGCTTGTTGAGATTCTCTTCAGGAATCAGTCCGGCTCTCCATGTCACGTATCTCAGGTCATGCAGGCGGTCAAGGTCTATCTTTGCAGGTTCCAGGAGCTGCAACCTGGCAATCAGGGCTTCATGTTCAGAAATAGCATTTTTTGCCTTTTTTTCCCGCTCCAGGGGTCCTAATGCCTCAGTTTCTATGCGCGCAAGGTCTTCCTCCAGGCGAAAGACGGCCTTATCCGGTTGGGGTACCTTTCTGATGCCGGCCGAAGGACCTTCCGGTCCCAGATCTCTGAGCAGCCTGTTTGCCCTGGCAAGCAGGCTGTCGTAGTGTTCAAGGAGAGATGTATCAATATGGGCCACATAACCCAGGTGACCGAGGTGTGTCTCTTCCACCCTGATCAGATGAAGGAGGCGGAGGTCTCCCAGGATAGCCATGACTGCCGAGATCCGGTCTTCAGGGGCCTGGATGGTCAGCCTCGTAAGCTTGACCGGTCTAAACATGAGCGACCCCGGAAAATTGCCTGGGTAGCTTTTTTACTGTCTTATCAGGAGAGAGTCCCTGTGCCTTTGCCTCAAGCAAGGTGATAAGACTTGTAAGTTCCATTTCCTTTTCCAGAAGAAAGGCTATCTCTATGCCGACATGAAATGGCGGCCCCACAAAGAGCCGAGCAATGAGACGAAGAAACCACGTCTCGAGATACGGGTGAAAATCTTCCCACTCACGGACTTCTTGAACCTCTTTCTGAAGAGAACGGGGCATCTGTTCCAGAAATGAGGAGATGTCCTCTGCCCGTGCCAACCGGTGCAGGTGTGAGAGTGTGAGCAGCTCACCCCCGGGAAGGCTATAGTTGACTATCTCTTCATGGCTCAACCCGTAGTGAATTTTAAGTCTTATTACCCACGAGATATTGAGCATATCTACATAAGGTCCCAAGATCCTTTTCGCAGCTTTTCTGTCAGCTCTGCTTCTCAGGCCGGAGATGGCCTGTTTGAGTCTTTGAAAGCAGGAAAGATCCAGGGCCATTTCAAGGGGGAACAGTCTTCCCTGGACATTAAACTGGGGAATAGCATGTTTAAGCGCCTGTCCAAAAGGATTGCGGATCAAGAGATCTGCAATCTCTGCAGGATTGTTACACGCCCAGAGGTCATCCCACGGCAAGGCGCTCAGTTTCCCCAGCGGGTATAGGAGGTGGGCAACAGCCTGTTTCCCACGGCCGGAGAACAGGGCACGCAACAGGACCTTGAGGTTTTCTGCCTCAAAGCGTGAGAAAAGAGCAAGGACCAGCTCTTGCTGCCTTTTCCCACGCAAGGACCTTGTAACCTTGGCATAGTCCTCCATAAGGGACCAGGCCAGTCGACGTTCCAGCACCCCTGGATCAGCCCTCTCTTCTTCAAGGTCTGGAAGTGCACGCCCATATGTAGTGGTAACAAGATATGCCAGAAAGGAAGAGAAATCTCTCGCCTCCAGAAGAAAATGGCGATCTTGGGCAGTAAGCCGCCTGCTGCGAAGGGCCCTTACTTTTGCGTTTGGATAGGCATATCTGGCTGCGGCCAGTATCATAATTGCTGTTTTATGGACCTCCTACGATTCTCCTTTTGGTGACCATGCCTCTCCCAGGGCCTCTGAAATTAAATCTTCGACTATCCTGGTCTTCCGGATAATCACCCGGTCTTTTAGTCCCTGGATGTATCTCTCTGCTTGTGCCATAGTCTCCTGGGCCTGTATCTGGCTTTCTTCAAGAATAGGGGCAATCTCGCTCTTTCTCACTTCATCAAGCCTTGCTTCAAGATCGGATTGCAAAGTGTTGGCATCTTGCTTCGCTTTAGCCACCAGGTCCTCTGCCTCTTTTTTTGCATTATTAACAGTGGCCCTGGCTGCCTCATCACAAGATATTATTTGATCGATTTCCGGTTTCATCAGCCCTCTTCAAAAAGATTAGTGATCAGTTACCAGAATGTCAATTTTGCCCATGTAAAGGGACGCTCATGTCAGAAAGTAAGTGAGTTGCCCTGCCAAGGTAGGAATATTCCTTCCCTTGTTGTCAAGAATCGAGAAGCGACCCACTATTTTTTCTTATTTTTACTTTACAACATCGCGTTGTTTATTTTATTTATTGACAATATTAATGCGTTGTTTTATTCTATTTTTTAGAAAACAACACGTTATTTTAATCAATATTCGGGAAAAATCAACGAAATATGAAAAGATTTGCCGCGAAAGAACTTGATAGCTGGCTGAAAAACCATAATCGGAAGCCAATTGTACTCAGGGGGGCCAGGCAAGTTGGTAAAACCTGGCTTGTGCGTGACCTTGCAAAACGCCAAAGACTCAAATTGATAGAATTAAATTTTGAGCGGCTCCCAAACCTGGCGGACCTGTTTTCAGAAAATAATCCTGAAGAGATCCTGAGAAATATTGAAGCGGAATTAGCGACAACGATAAAGCCCGAGTCATCATTACTTTTTTTGGATGAAATCCAGGCCGCGCCGGAGTTATTTTCAAAACTCAGATGGTTTAAGG
>JAUXDR010000020.1 GCA_030618205.1 Deltaproteobacteria bacterium
GGGATTTATGCAGCAAATGCCCTGTTCAAAGTAGCTAAGGTTGCAGTTGTTGATTTCCATTTTAAGCAAAAATAGGTTTGGCAGGCACTCAAGGCCCTATTGCCCGGCAGTTCTCCTTCTTTCCTTCTTACTCACCTCCTCGTTCCACCCAGCATGGTCCGCCCCGGCTGAGACCGGGGCGGACCGGCTACTGGGCGGAGTTTCGGAAACCGTAAAGGTCCGCAAGGAGACTCAGAAAGAAGAGGATGCTTGGGCAGGGAAGAAGGCTGAACTCACGGCCAGGCTCAGATCTCTTGAGGCCGAGAGGGAACACCTTTCCGAGGTGAAAGACAGGACCATAAGGGCCATCGAAACCGAACAGGCCTTGATAGCCGAGGCGAAGCGTAAGATCAGGGAGGCAGCGCGAATAAGAGAAGGCCTCGAATCATATCTGGCCTCTGTAGTAAAGGAGCTTGAAGCATTTATCCAACAAGACCTTCCTTTCTTAAAAGAGGAACGCGAAGCGCGGCTGGCCTCCATCAGCGACACCCTTTCCCATCCTGAAAAGACCGCAGCTGAAAAATACCGGCGGGTCATGGAAGCCCTTCAGGTTGAGACCGAATACGGCCGGACCGTTGAGGTGTATCAGGAAACCGTGGATATTGAAGGGCAGCCGATCCTTATGGATATTTTCAGACTGGGGAGGCTTTCCCTGTTCTGCCAGAGCCCTGATGGAAAAATGGTCGGCCATTACGACAGAACGGCAAGGCAGTGGATAGAATTGCCCTCAAAGTACAGACAGGAAATCAACAAGGCCGTAGATATGGCCCGCAAACAGCGAACCGTTGATCTGGTCAGGCTTCCCATAGGCAGGATCGTGGTGCCATGAGATACGCTTTGATTCTCATGGGGATTTTCCTCTTTACTTTTCCCGCCTATGCACAGGACATGCGTGAAGCCACCATAAAGGCTAAGACCGACCGGGATGCTGCGCTGGCTGAAGCTGAGGAAAGTGCAAAACGGATAACCGGCGACCGTGCCTCTCTTGAGAATGAAATCTCCCGGATCACATCGGAGGTTAAGGGGCTCAAGGCCGATATCAAGGCCATGAGCGGCAAGCTGGAAAACCTGCGAAAAAAGAAGGCAGAGCTCGTGCAGCAGCAGTCAGGCGATGAAATGGACATGCGGGAGCTTGCCGGCACAGTGAGGGTCGTGGCCAGGGACCTGGAGGGCGTGCTTGAACAGTCCTTTTTCACTGCCCGTTTTCCAGAGCGTCTTAATGACGTCAGGCCTGTCCTGAACAAGGAACGCTTCCCTGGGCTGGACGACATGAAGGCCTTGACCGACCTTTTGTTGAAGGAGATGTCTCTTTCAGGGGAGGTGGTCCTGCGCCGGGATTCCTTTGTGGACCACAGCGGGACAATGCAGGAAGGAAATATCCTGACCATTGGGAAATTTACCGCTGCTTATGAAGCAGGCGGCGACACTGGTTTTCTGAATTTTTCCCCGGGCAGTCATCAACTTTTTGCCCTGTCCGCACTTCCTTCATGGTCGGTGAGAAAGAACCTTTCGAAATACATGAAGGGAGAGACAGAGGACGTGACCCTCGACTTTTCCGGCGGTGCGGCGCTCCGGCAGATCACGCACAGGCCTACCCTGGTTGAGCGCATTAAACAAGGCGGCCCGATCGTGTGGCCCATTATGGCCATTGGTTTTTTTGCGCTTTTGATAGTTATCGAGCGTACGCTTTTTTTGGCCCGGGTCCATGGAAACACCGACCTGATTATGGGAAAAGTCAATGAGCATGCCTCACAAGGAAGATGGAAGGAATGTGAAACCATTGTGAGCACCGGCCAGGGGCAGCCCTGCTCCAATGTCCTGAGATGTGGATTGGATGCCCGGAAAGAAGACAGGGAGAGCCTTGAGAGCATCCTCCAGGAAGGAGTTTTAAAGGAGGTCCCGCGTCTTGAACAATATCTGCCCGTGCTTAACATTCTGGCCGCAATTGCCCCGCTGCTGGGCCTTCTCGGCACTGTCACCGGGATGATCAGTACCTTTCACGTCATCACCCTTTACGGCACCGGAGATCCCCGCATGATGGCAGGCGGCATCTCTGAGGCCCTGGTTACCACAATGCTGGGGCTGGCCGTGGCCATCCCCATTATGCTTGCGCACACATTCCTCAGCCGCCGGGTGGATCACGTCATCGGAGACATGGAGGAAAAGGCCGTGGCCCTGACCAATATCATCATGCGAAACGGTCACTAATGGAACTCATTTCAAAGACATATGAATATCTCCTTCAGGGAGGACCGGTCATGGTCCCTCTCATCCTGACCTCCGTCTGGATGTGGGCGTTGATTCTGGAAAGGATGTTCTACTTTCGCCGGATGGGCCGCAGTGATCTCAGCCTTGGAGAGGCCGTTGAAGCGCTGAAGGTACAAGGCACGCTTCTTAAAACCGAAGGGCTTCGCAGCAGAATCGTCAACAATTTTCTAAAAAGGCGCACAGGCAGAAACCGGCTGGATAAGAGCCTCATTGAGCATGGGGCCATGCAGGAGCGCCTGATGCTCAAGCGCAACCTCTCGGTCATTGCCATACTGGCCGCTGTGGCCCCGCTCTTTGGTCTTCTGGGCACAGTCACCGGGATGATGACCACCTTTGACGTGATAGGCATATTCGGCACGGGCAACGCCAAGGCTATGGCAGGGGGCATTTCAGAGGCCCTTATCACCACCCAGAGCGGTCTCCTGGTGGCCATTCCGGGGCTGTTCATGAGCGAGATGCTCAATCGCAAGAATAACCGCATGGAAGGCAGCCTGAATGAACTCGTGTTGACGCTCAAGAGGTATGTGTGAATGATCAGCATTCGCAGCAGACTGCGTCAGAGAGAGGCAACCGCCGGGGTCAACATGGCCCCGCTCATCGATCTTGTTTTCCTGCTGCTGATATTCTTCATGGTTACTACCAGTTTCGTAAAGGAGACAGGGGTGGATGTGCAGCGTCCTACTGCCTCCACCGCGGTTCTCAAGGAAAGGGGCAACATCCTTATCGGAGTGGATTCAGATGGACGGGTCTTTTTCGAGAAAAAGCATATCGATATCCGGAGCGTGCGTGCCCATATCGAAAGATCCCTTGCGGAAAATCCGGAAGGGGCAGTCGTGATTGTGGCGGACAAGGGAAGCCGCACCGGCGTGGTCATCCAAGTGATGGATCAGTGCCGGCTGGCAGGGGCAAAGAATGTGAGCATCGCAGCATCCAGAGGTGAAGGAAATGTTTGAAAGGCCAATAAACGGAGTTGCACCTGCGGTTTCCATGGCCCTTCTGATTAACGTCTGCCTGTTTGCCCTTTTGCCCCTTCTGCTTGACAGACACTCAGTCGAAAGGGCTTATGAGGAAATCACCTCGGTTAATTTTATAAGGATCAGACCTGAAATGGAAGAACCGCGGGAAGAGAAACCACCGGAAAGGGAAAAACCACCGCCCGAGGTCCTGCCAAGGCTGAGTCAGCAGGTCCCTAAGCCCAAGCAACTCAAGCTGGAGATGCCTGATCTAAGCTTTGAGATAAACCCGAAACTCGACATGGGCATGGCGGTTGCGCCTCCGGAGCCTGAGCCGATTATGGATTTCTTCGATCAGGGTGAGGTGGACCAGTTACCCATGACTGTCTTCCGGATGAAACCGCTCTATCCTTTTAGGGCCAAACGGCTCGGCATTGAGGGAAGCGTAAGTGTTAAGTTTCTGGTGGACGCGGCGGGCCGGGTGAGCCGCGTGACCATACTCGAGTCAAACCCGCCGGGAATCTTTGACGAAAGCGTGCTAAGGGCGCTTCCTTCCTGGAGATTTACTCCCGGAGAACTCGGCGGCAAGGCCGTAAACACATGGGTGTCTACAGTTATACAATTCGATCTGGAGTGAGAGGGAAGACCGTGAATCCGCAAGGCATTACGAAATATATTATCTTAAGTCTTTGTGTTCTTTTTCTGCAGTGCGCTTTCCTGCCGTCAGCGGCCGCATGGGAACCTCCCAGGCCTTCCATGGCGGCCCACCGTGCCTTGTATAAGGCCCAGCAGGCAATGGAGCTAAACAAGGACAACAGAGGGGCTGCGGAAATTTTAAGGACGTTTATCAAAGAAAACCCGAAGAAAAACCATTATCTGCTGGAATTCCATCTGGCCAACTTCCTGGCCTTGTCGGGCAAAAGCAGAGAGGCCCTTGCTCATTATAAAAAGACCCTGGTATTAAACCCCGGCTATTCCGTGGCATGGCAGAATCTCGGGAAGACCCAACTTGATCTGGAGAACTATATCGAGGCAGGGGACGCCTTTCTCCAGGGGTATGAAACCAGTGAAACAAAGGATGGCTCCATCCTCTATTATGCCTCTGTCTCCTATCTAATGGGTAAAAAGGCAGGTAAGGCCCTTCCCCACCTGGAACTCCTCGCTTCGGGAAAGGCAGGAAGTCCCAAATCCGAATGGCTTGAGGCCCTGTTAAGGGCTTACATGGATCTAAAACAGGAGGATAAGGCCTTCAAGCTCATTCACCGGCTTCTTGACGAACAGGGGGATGATCCACGCTGGTGGAAGCTCCTTGCCCAATTCCATTTGCAAAAAGGCAAGTACTCGTACGCCGCAGAGACCCTGACGATTTATTCCTATTTAACTGTCCCCAAGGAACAGGAAATAGTGCTTCTCGGAGATCTCTACAACGTCATCGGAGTCCCTGTGAAGGCAGCCGGATATTATGAGAAGGCCATGAGCCTTTGCGGAAAGGCCGTCAAAAAGGAAAAACTTGCCTCGGCCTATATAGCGGCCCACAAGCAGGACAGGGCCATGGAAGTGCTGGAGGAGGCCATCAGCCAAAAGCCGGATGCGAAACTCTGTTTTATGAAAGGCCAACTTCTTTATGGCAAAAGAAATTTTGATCATGCTTATCACGCCTTTGAAAGGTGCGCCAAGCTAAATCCCAAGGACGGTAGACCTCACGTCATGATGGGCTACTGCGCCTTGCAGCATGACAACATAGAATCGGCCAGGAAGGCCTTTCACAAGGCAAGCCGTTTTCCCAAACAGAAAAAGGATGCCGAACGAATGCTGGTGCAGTTGGCTAAATGGAAATAATCCAGTTGAGAATTTTCTATGGACCAAGAAAACGAACTGGTTATTCAACTTTATGAGAATCGTTATCGCAGCCTTTATCATTTCTTTTTGAAAAAGCTTGGGTCTCATGAAGATGCTGCGGATGGAGCCCAGGAAGTATTCATGAGACTAATTCGCCATAACGGCACAGCCAAGCTCGATTGCCCGGATGCGTATGTCTGGCGGACCACGCAGAACCTGGTCAGGGAAATCAAGCGCAGGCGGGCCGTTTGTGCCCGCTGCATGGCTACTGAGGCCGAGGACTCCGATGAACAAGTTTCACAAACCCTTGGCCCTGAGAAGGCCGTGGAAATTCAGCAAACACGTGACAATGCCCTCCGTGTCCTTAACGAACTTCCGGCCCGGTGCAAAGAGGTCTTTATCATGCACCGCTTCAAGGGTCTGTCTCACAAAGAAATCGCCAGGCAGTTGAATATCTCACCCAAGACCGTTGAAACTCATATGGTCAACGCCCTTCTCTTTCTTCGCAAACGTCTGCCCTGACCTTAATCCCAACGTCTCGAAATTTCTATCCGCCTGTAGCGGAAAATTCCTACGACTTTAGTCAAATAGTCGAGTGGTCGAGTGGGAAAATGGTCAAGTGCTTAACTACTCGACTATTCGACTATTCGACTAATTTCTTGATTCTCAGAAATTCCTCTTAGGGGTTTTCCCTCTCTCACGCATTATACACAAATAGGAGCTTCTATTTTTTGGACAGGATAGACAGGCCTGCCCTGGCGCGACGCAGTCTAATCATCCTGCTAAGTCCATAGGTAGTTGAATGTTCGGACCAGCCTATTAAGCCTATAAGCCAGGTCTGGGCCAGGGATGATCAGGATATAAGGAATTAGAAGAATCATGTAAATCCTGTAAATCCTGTCAAGAAAAACTCTGCCGTAGGAGCTAATCTAAATTGTTCTGATAAGCCATTGGAGTTGAGTTACAGTAAGGTGGGCACTGCTCACCAATCTACGCAGATCGCTTATTGATGGTGGGCATTGCCCACCCTACGAATTGTCCCGCCTTAAGTTGGTAGCCTTTTAAAGTAAGTAAGAAGGAATATCTTCTAACCCGAGGGCCAGCCACCTGGGCTTATAGTTAGGGAAAGATGCCAGAAGATGTTTCGATTTTTCTTTTAATATCCGCATGTTAATGCGCTCTTTATTCAGCTTGATCTCAGCCATGACAATTATTTTCTCAAGATCATTTATGGCCACCAGATCGATTTCATTAAGATTTTTTTTGTCCCAGTATGAGCCGATCCGGTTATAATCACCACTTAAGGAAAAAAGATCCTGAAAAAAACGCTCGAGAAGGCGTCCGCAGTATGTCTGGTAATCACGCTTGAGTACCTGTTTTATATAATTAAAATTGCCCGCCTCAACAGCGCTCCAGTTTCGATGAATAAAGCGGAACCAAAATTTCAGGAAATGATCATTAAGTCTATATTTGAGCAGCCTGCCGCCCGGCTTGGCATTTATCGGCCGCACTCTCTCAATCAGGTTGTAATCATCTTCGAGCCGAGCCAGATATCCGCCTATTTTCCGCTCCATGATTGATTCGATTTCGCTCCGGGCGGTTTTGCCCATACTGATCAACTCAAGAATGGAAAAATAAGTTCCATATTCTTTGCCAAATTCTTCAATCAGCACATTCTTTCCTTCCTGCAGAAAGGGAGAATAGTCCGCCACCATAAAGTCGATCATGTCGTCGAAGGAACCGTCGGTATTAGTGGCCAGGATGTCCATATATTTCGGCATGCCACCGGTGAGGACATACCAGTCAAAAAGGGTGGCTGGTTCCGGCCGATTATAGTCGACCAGGATATGGCTGATTGTCATTATGGAGAATGGCTTCAGGTAAAGTATTCGATCCGCCCTGCCAAAGAGAGGCTCTTTTGAGTTTTGAAAAATCTTGTTTATCAGGGAATAGACCGAGCCGATGCAGATCAGGTTGAGTTGGGACTGATCTTTATTAATGTCCCACAGGTGCTGAATTTCCGAATAGATGGCTGTATTGATCGTGTAAAATTCCTGAAATTCATCCAGGATCAGGGTGAATTGTTCATCTTTGGAGAGTTCAAGCAACAGAGCAAAGATGTCTTTGAAAGAGCGAATTTCCCCGATAATGGGGACGGGAAAAATCTTCTTAATTTCTGCGAGAAAATTCTGGCAAAGCAGCCGTTCTGTTTTTTTGGCAATAAAGAAATAGAGGTGTTTATGGTTTCTGGCAAATTCCAGCGCAAGTCTGGTTTTGCCAACCCGTCTTCTACCGGTCAGTACGGTCATCCGTGCTGTCTGAACCGTCTGTTGTCTGAGCTTGGCCAGAATATCCAGTTCTTGTTTTCGATTGTAAAACTGCATGGTTTTCATCCCCGACTAATTATTGAAACCAGCGTTACAGTAACCATGGTTGCAATAATTAGTCAAGCTCTATCCTGATTCCCGATTTTCTTGAGGTCATCATGGCGGAGGAAGAAGAGGGAGCAAAAAGACCGGTAGAGATAGGGCAGATGACCGTTACCGCGCAAAAGCAGGAAGAAAATGTCCAGGACGTGCCCGTAAGTATCACTGTGTTCAGTTAGAAAGTTTCTATTCTTATCCCGGATAGAGAAGCTAATTTGGATTGCCTCTCGTCGAAAGTAAGAAACCTGTCAGCTTTAATTGATAAAGCTAAGGCCACATGCAGAATGTCCAAGGCCCTTGAGCCTGTTTTACTCGTGTGCTTTTTCGATAAATCAACAGCGTATCTGAATGTATCAGTCCAGCTTATTTGTGGACGATAATAAACTCCTTTGCTTTCATGTTCAGCGAATTTTGCCATAATAAGACGTATCTCATCCGTTGTAATCTCAGTCCTGAATTCCTTCAGATTGATAGCATTGTTGAACTCTAATTCGTGAAAAATTGTTAAAGGAATGGCCTCATTGTTTTCCTTAAGCCAATTTGAGACATCCAGGGAATGTTCTTCTTTGATATAGAGTTTAACGATTACACTCGTATCGACGTAGAGCACTTAGAACCTGTCCTCCCTGCCTTCAATAACTATTTCGCTTATTGGTTTTCCTTTAAGGTCAATAGCTTCATTGTAGAAATCAGGCCACTCAATTTCGCTTTTAGGGGCTAAAGACACTATTCTGGCTACCGGTTTTCCTCTTTTTGTAATGATTATTTCTTGACCATTATTAATGCCGCTAAGAACCCGTGCAAAATTTTTCTGAATTTCTCCAACAGTTGCTGTTTTCATATTTTTCCTTATTTGATATTTACGTATATTATATGCGTAATGAATAATATGTCAAGATTGACAGAACTAGATATACTTTCTGAGATTTGTCACCAAAATCTTCAAACCAATATCCCATAATGCCGTCATCTCTTGTTTTCAAGCCGTTCCCCGCCCTGATAAATCGTGATGAACCCTGAGATTATTGGACCTGCATTTTCTTGACATATCACATCCTTTTTTTATTGAAAATCATTTATAATAATGTTTTGGTAAAAGGTAACTCATGGATATGAAAGCTATGCATACAAGGATTAGCATCCGGCACCTGTTCTTTGCTCTCTCATTTCTGGTCTGCGGTCTTTTCTCTCTCACTGGCTGTGCTCCTGTGATTTCAAAGCAGTTGAGACAACAAGTAGCAAAGGATTTGACACTGGGTGCCGTTTCGAAAAATCCAGAGGCATATAAGGGCAAAGTAGTGCTCTGGAGCGGGGTGATCATGAGCTCTGTGAATCTGAAAGAAGGAACAATGATCGAGGTGCTTCAAAAACCTGCTGATATGAGGGGGAAACCTAAGGATGTGGATGAATCCGAAGGAAGGTTTCTGGCCTTATACCACGGCTACCTCGATGTGGCCATCTATAACGAGGGAAGAAAGGTAACAGTGGCAGGGGAGGTTCAGGGGAAGAGGATTCAGCCTTTGGGTGAAATCGATTATACCTATCCTCTGATCTCAGCCAAGGAAATTCACCTGTGGTCGGTAGAGAAGGAAGAGAGGTTTTACTACCCTTATCCTTATTGGCATTATCCCTGGTGGTATGGTCCTTATTGGTATCCTTAAGTAGGACCTTTGTGACCTTCAAGTAGTCAGCAAAATCATGGGGACAAA
>JAUXDR010000058.1 GCA_030618205.1 Deltaproteobacteria bacterium
TGGTCCCCAGGAGCCAGTGAAGAGTGAAGAGTTTCAACTCCCCGGCTGCGAAATAAATCACAATAATTAAAGCCAGCCCTGCTGCCATCTGTACAGCACGGGTTCCCCTGATAAGAAGAACGACACGGTATATGATGTAGGAAACCACCAAGATGTCCACTACATCCTGCCACCGGATTATTGGTATATATTGAGTAATGCTCTCAAACATTAAAAATTACACTGTAAAGAGTCCTGAAATTAGCTGAAAGCTGAAAGCTCAAAGCTCGAAGCTCAAAAAGCTATCTTAATCAACTCCTTTCAGCTTTCAGCTTCAGGCTTTCAGCTCTTATGCAACGCCGCAGATGGGGTTTTTTCAGCAAAGTCATGTCTGCGTTGGCCCTGCTCTTCTGTTGTTTCCTCTATGCCTGCTCCCAGGCTCCGGTCACAGGCAGGTCCCAGGTGATGCTGGTCAGTCCGGAGCAGGAAAGGTCCATGGGGTTCAATGCCTATAAAAACATCCTTCAAAAGGAGAGGGTCAGTCAGGATCAGGTCTTAAATCAGATGCTGCAGACAGTGGGATGGAGAATTGCAAACGCAGCCCGAAGACCGGATTTCGATTGGGAATTCACGCTCATAGAAAATGACAAGGTGGCCAATGCCTTTTGTCTCCCGGGAGGCAAGGTGTTTGTGTATACGGGTATCCTGAAATATACAGAGGATGAAACCGGCCTGGCTACTGTAATCGGCCATGAGGTTGCACATGCCATGGCTCGACACGGGGCGGAAAGGATGAGCCTGACTCTGTTGGCCCAACTGGGGGAAACGGCTATGCAGACAGCCATCAGGACCCAGTCGGCCAATACGATAAGGGTGTTTGATGCTGCATACGGATTGGCGGCAAACGTAGGCGTGATGTTGCCATACAGCCGTACACAGGAATATGAAGCAGACCATATAGGGCTTATTTTGATGGCAAAGTCGGGATATGATCCCAGAGGTGCTCTAGGGTTTTGGGAACGCCTTTCCAGGGGAAAGTCCGCCTCCTCTCCCCCTTCATTTCTTTCTACTCACCCAACCGATTACGATCGTATTGCAAAAATTCGGAGTTTGTTGCCGGAGGCCCTAAAGTATTACACTAATTGAGTTCACTTAAGGCCTTAATAATTCAAATCCTGTAGTTGGCTCGAAAGCACGAACTGCTGTTGTGTCAACTAATTCAAATAATATTACCTCCATTACATGCCATACCTTCACACCTTTGCGAACGCATCCGGTTACTGAGGATGTTTTTCTTCCACAGGCCATATGCATATGCAATATAGGTTTACCTTTTTCATCGGGGAAAATCGTTCCTGTCCCGGCTATCTCATGGACATTATCAAGAATATGTTCCATAGGAATAATTGGTTCTCTGCGTCCATGTTCGGGGCCCACTATAAGTTTACTACCTTTGTCGGCTCCGCCAAGAATGATTAAAGCTGCTGCTTTAATAGATTTTTCACGGGCAAATTTTTCAATTTCTTCGTGAACAATATCTCCATCTTCAAGACGAATAATAAAAATTCTTCCTTGTTTAGCCTGTGAGTATCTCATGGTTTATTTAAAGAATTCCTTTAAGATATGGTAGCGGCCTTCTATGATTGCCGCAAAAAATAGCAAAGGTAGAACCATAGTAAAAAACACTATATTGGCCTTTCTCCATCTTTCCTTTGATGTAAGACGAGTTTCTGAGAATCGGTAGCCAAATCCTCTCCATATGCCAATCCCCCATGCGATCATCATAGCCGGCAATTCGAAAATTCCGTGCGGGACTATCATAACCGCAATTTCAGAACCTGACACTACCGAAACTTTTGCAATTACCCAACCCATAATGATGCCATTGAAAATTGCTATGGACGCAGGAATTATTCCGAACAAAACTATTAAGCACATGGTGAGATAGGTTGCGAAAAGATTATGGGCAAATATTTGGAGAACAAAGGCTATAGTTTTTTTGTCCAGGAATTTATCAGCTAGTTTTCCTGTCACTCCCGGCAAAAATGGGAAATTATCCGGATATGCCCAGCCTATCACTGTGGCGCAGCAATACAAAATGGTTGCAATAAATATGCAATATTTTGCTTCTGAAATCGTTTTTATAGATTCTGAAAATAGTTTTTTTGCTGAGTCTTTATTGAGCATTGAAATTAAGTAAAGTCATAAAAGGGACCGGGACATGATGCGTCCATGTTTTTATGCATTTTCTTATTCTTTCAGGTTATATTGGTTATTCAAGGCAAATTTCTCCACGCTATAATGCCTCACCAACAAAAGACCGGATTATGAGTTTTTTGCAAGGGACTCATGGATATATTTTTATTGCAATTATGCCTTAAATCGCTGGAGCTTACTACGTTATGAACTCATATTTCAGGGAAAAAGAGCCTAAGAGCACTTTTTCCGTGGGTTATCTGGTGTCTGCATTCACAATATTGTTACTCTTCTCTGTGGTGGCATTAATCAGCGCTGTGGGCATCTATCGGATATCCGTAGAGGGATCGAAGAATCTGCTTGAGAACCGGGCAGTGGACATAGCTGTGAGCCTGGGCTTTACCTTGGAAAGGATCGGTCTCAGGAACGAGCTTTTCCCCGAACTTGTAGCTACTGACAGATGGGATGACCTTGCCTTTCTGGTCCTTTATGATCAGGATGGTACTTTGTTGCTCCATTCCAATCCTCTAATGGTGGGAAGAAGCCGGATTGATTCCAATGTAGAAAAAGTGATTTTGGAGAAACGGCCAAAGATCCATTTTTCTACCCTTGCAACAGGAGAAGAGGTATTTGTTTTGGATTTTCCTTTGCACCTCCACCTCTCTGAACAGGGCAATAGCGGCAGTGAGAATAATATTGATCCTGAACAGCCTCGCGCGACGGAGGAAATTGAGCCTATTGACAACGCCAGGGCCTACTGCCTGAGAGTTTCTCTTCATCCATATCCGGCCCGGACAATTCTCAGGAAGGCCAATTTTCAACTTGTTTTAATTGGACTTTCCCTTACCACCTTATGGGTGCTGACGTTCTTTTTTCTCTGGGCATGGCGCAGGAATTATCGTCTGGAGGCCAGACTGCGTAAACAGGAACGAATGGCGGCCTTGGGTGAGATGGCCGCAGTCCTGGCCCACGAGATACGAAATCCATTGAGCAGTATAAAGGGTTTTGCTCAGTTTTACTTGGAGGGCACAACAGATCCTGATGAAAGGGCGGATTTTTCCGTCATTGTGGAGGAGTCCAGGAGGCTTGAGGGCTTGACGGCTGATCTCCTTACTTATGCAAGGCCTACTATGCTCAATGAAGAAAAGTTTGATACGGAGAGGTTCTGCCAGGAGATTAAAAGGAGCATTGCTCCTTTAAGAGGTGATGTGAAGTTTCACATGTCATGTGAAAAAATGGAACTGTGTCTTGACAGAGAAAAATTGATGCAAGTAGTTTTTAATCTGGTACAAAATGCCATTGACGCAGTAAGTGAAATCAAGGAAGGCGAGGTCTGGTTCAGCATGAAATCCAGTGGCCCTGTTTTGATGCTTACAGTAGAGGACAACGGCCCCGGGTTGTCTTTAGACGTAAAGAATCGTCTTTTTGAGCCTTTTGTCACTACCAAGGCAAAAGGTACCGGACTGGGGCTTGCCATAGTAGACCGTTTGTTAGAGGCTATGGGTGGTGAGATTGGTTTCAGCGACCGCGAAGGCAGCGGCGTAATTGTTAAGATTACATTACCATACCATTAACTCGAATATTTATACCAGGTGTTTGGGCCTTGAGCAGAGATAAAGATACCAAAATAGTCTATGTGTGCCGGTCATGCGGCCAGACTTCAGCCAAGTGGCTTGGTCGTTGTCCCGGGTGCGGGGCATGGCATACAATGGTGGACGAGCCTGTAGATACTCTTGTTAGAAAAGGGCGAAGTCTTTTTGCCGTGAGTCAATCTGCTCCTTTACCCCTGTTGGAAGTGTCTACTGACGTTGATGAGGCCAGAATTTTCATTGGGATGAATGAAATGGACAGGGTACTTGGTGGAGGGCTGGTGCCGGGCAGCCTGGTGCTATTAGCCGGAGAGCCGGGCATAGGTAAGTCTACATTGCTGCTGCAGATACTTTGCCGTCTGGCCTCTAATCAAAGTCAAAAAAAAGTCCTATATGTCAGTGGAGAAGAATCATTGGTTCAAATCAGGATGAGGTCTGAGCGTTTGGGAAAGATCCCGGAAAGTCTGTGGGTTGCGTGTGAGTCGGAGCTTGATCGGATTATTAAGATGGTGGAGGAACAGGGTCCTTCTATCCTGGCTGTTGATTCAATACAAACTCTGTTTTGCGGCGAGATATTGTCGGCTCCCGGGAGCGTATCCCAGGTCCGGGAGGCCACTGCACGGCTCATGCAGCTTGCCAAGTCCAAGGGCGTGCCGACGATACTTGTGGGCCATGTGACAAAGGAAGGGGCTATAGCAGGCCCCCGGGTACTTGAACATCTGGTGGACACTGTATTGTATTTCGAGGGGGATCGGAGCCACACATTCCGGCTTCTGAGGACTATAAAAAACCGTTACGGTCCAACTCATGAGATAGGTGTCTTTGAGATGACTGAGGCCGGGCTGAAACAAGTTCCCAACCCCTCTGAGGTCTTCCTTGGTCAAAGGCCAAAATCGGTTCCCGGATCTGTAGTCGTTCCGTGTATGGAAGGTACTCGCCCCATCCTGGTGGAGATTCAGGCCCTGGTGAGTCCTTCACACCTGTCAATGCCAAGGCGGACTTCAACCGGTATTGATAGTAATCGTCTGGCCTTGCTCATTGCGGTTGCAGAAAGACACCTGGGTGTGGCACTTTATGACCGGGACATCTTCATAAATGTGGCAGGCGGGCTTAAGATATCAGAGCCGGCGAGTGAACTTGCCGTAATAATGGCTATGGTCTCAAGTCTCAGGGATGTTCCCCTGGATATGGATACAGCTGTCTTTGGAGAAGTTGGCCTTACTGGAGAGGTGAGGGCGGTTGGAAGGGCGGAGTTGAGACTCAACGAGGCTGCCCGTCTGGGGCTCAAGAGGTGCATTATTCCTCAGGCTGGATCTGATCGTCTCAAGTTCTCAGATAGCCTGGAGATCCTTCCAGTGAGAAGAATAGATGAGGCAGTAGCGGCAATGTCTGAAGTCTCTTGACAGTCAGTTAACCCTGGCCTACATTCATGCACATTACACGACACCTGCTTCAATGCAAAACATGGATTGTACCTAGTAGTGTAGTGTAGTATGAGATTTACAAAGGCAGAAATGCCGGGGTTCAGCCCTTTATTGATAATTAGGAGATAGATAGATCATGTCTGGAGACAAATTGATACATGTAACAGATGCAGAGTTTGAATCTCAGGTACTAAAAGCTGATAAGCCCGTACTGGTTGATTTCTGGGCGGGCTGGTGCGGACCGTGCCTGGCCATTGCACCTGCCATTGAGGAGTTGGCCGGCGATTACGACGGGAAAGTAGTAGTAGCAAAGATGGACGTAGACAAGAGTCCTGCTACTCCGGGCAGGTATGGCATCAGGGCCATCCCTACGTTAATCGTTTTTAAGGACGGTCAGGTTGTAGAGCAGATTACTGGTGCAGTGGGGAAGGCTGTTATCGAATCCGCTATTAACAAGGCGTTGGCCTAATTAGTGTCTGAACGAAAAGACCGTTCAGACACAATTTTGAATTCTAAATTCTAAATTTTGAATTAAGGTATATGTCTTTTAAATCTTCTTCCATAATTCAGCATTCAGCATTCAGCATTCAGCATTGTCTATAAAGGTCTGTGATGAATAGACCGCATTATCGAATAAGAAGCCTTAAGGGATTATCGGCAAGATGTCTTGTGCTTTTATGCCTTTTAATTATCGGCATTTTTGCCGGATGTGCCGGCAAGGACAGCGGCATTGAGGCCGGTAAAGATGAAGGCCTGTTTTCTTGGTTTCGTTCTGCAGCCGAGCCCCCGGATCCGGAGAGCGAGGTTGATCTGTCTGGCAAGGCCATGGACTACTTTGTACAAGGCCGCTATATCCTGGCAGAGGAGATATTTCAAAAGGTCAGGGATCGCTATCCCTTCAGCCCGTATGCTACGCTTGCGGAATTGCGCCTTGGAGATTGCAAGTTTTACATGGGCGATTATGACGAAGCCATCGCCCTTTATGAGGAGTTTGAAAAGCTTCATCCCACCAACGAGGCAGTAACATATGTGATCTTCCAGGAGGGTTCCTGCTATTACAGATTAATGGAAGGCCCTGATCGTGATCAAACCTTCACCCACAAGCTCGTTGAGACCTGTGAGCGGCTCCTTAACAGATATCCGGATAGTCCATACAGTTACGAGGCCCGCAAGCGAATGGCAGAGGCAAAGAACCGTCTGGCCCAGCATGAGGTTTTAGTGGCCCGATGGTATATTCGTACAGGGCAGGTACCACAGGCCAAAAATCGTCTGGAGACTGCCCTGGACCTTTATCCGGATACTTCGGCAGGAGTGAATGCTGCGCGTCTTCTAAAAAAGGAAAGGATATTCCAGCAGACCTCTACGGTCGAGACAGACAGAGCAAAAGAATCAGAGGAATCCTGGTGGAGGCGTCTGATACCCTTTATCTGAACAAGTGGCAGGAAACGCGCCTGTTGTTTTCCAGACGCAAATCTTCAGGCTCTATCTTTCTACAAATATCCATGGCCTTGGGGCAACGGTCCTGAAAGGCGCATCCTGAAGGAATAGAATCCAAGGC